>JAEYNQ010000057.1 GCA_023412455.1 Bacillota bacterium | reverse complement strand
GGGGTCATAGGTTCGAGCCCTATAGCGACCATTAATGTGCCCGAGTGGCGGAACTGGCAGACGCACAGGACTTAAAATCCTGCGAGCTAACCCTCGTACCGGTTCGATTCCGGTCTCGGGCATATTTCTAAAATAGCGTATTCTTTATAGAATAGGGTGATTCATAGCAACTACGCAAAGCCGATGTGGTCAAATGCTTAGAAAACAAATGAATACGCCGACGTGGCTCAATTCTAATGCAGATACCAAAGGTATTAAAGGGTCTGACAATTGGTGCCCACGTACAGAAGACTACACTAGCCTAAAGCTTATGTCGTCAAGTAACTAAAAAACAAATGAATACGCCGACGTGGCTCAATTGGCAGAGCAGCTGACTTGTAATCAGCAGGTTATCGGTTCGAGTCCGATCGTCGGCTTTACAAAATGAATATTTTGTATCATATGGAGGGATTCCCGAGCGGCCAAAGGGGGCAGACTGTAAATCTGTTGCGATAGCTTCGAAGGTTCGAATCCTTCTCCCTCCATAAACCTATATCGCGGGATGGAGCAGCTAGGTAGCTCGTCGGGCTCATAACCCGAAGGTCATAGGTTCAAATCCTGTCTCCGCAACCATTTATGCCCAGATAGCTCAGTCGGTAGAGCAGAGGACTGAAAATCCTCGTGTCGCTGGTTCGATTCCGGCTCTGGGCATTTTGCATGGGTCACTAGCTCAGTCGGTAGAGCACTTGACTTTTAATCAAGTTGTCCCGGGTTCGATTCCCGGGTGGCTCATAACAAAAAGTCCCCTATTTAATGTAAAAACATTAGATAGGGGACTTTTTTAAATGACTATGAGCTAGATAAGATAAGAGTAGAAGTTTATAATTAAAGTAGTAAGAGGATAATTAATAACAATAAGTAGAAGAGTAGGAGAGATTAAGAGTGAATAATTTTCTTACAGAACAAGATATAAAAAAGATGAAAGATGAAATAGAATATCGTAAGGTAGTTGTACGTAAACAACGTAATGAAGAAGTAAAAGAGGCAAGGGCTCATGGGGACTTGAGTGAAAACTATGAATATAAGGCAGCTAAGAGAGAAAGAGGACGGAATGAGGGACGTATTAAGTATTTAGAGCGAATGATAAAAACAGCTACTATTATAACAGATGATACCACTAAAGAAGAAGTTGGGCTAGGAAAAACTGTTACTATATATTTTATAGAAGATGATTTTGAGGTAAATTA
Source organism: Bacillota bacterium (assembly GCA_023412455.1). Taxonomy (GTDB): domain Bacteria; phylum Bacillota; class Clostridia; order Lachnospirales; family Cellulosilyticaceae; genus Sporanaerobium. The sequence continues at coordinate 26,826 of JAEYNQ010000057.1, read as the reverse complement.
TAACATTGTAACTACTATGGAAACAGATGCTCTTAATAATAAAATAAGTATAGAATCCCCTTTAGGTAAAGAAATTTATAAGAAGAAAATAGGAGATGAAGTAAAAATAACTTCACCTGATGGAGAATACACTGTAAGGATAAACAATATATTTATAAAAGATAAGCACTAGTATGAGATAATATTAATAGGTGGTATACTTTGCATTAGTAAGCAAAAAAGAATTATTAAACGTATAATGTCCTAATATTTAGAATATAATAAACTAAGTTTATAAGGGGGATATTATATGATTCAAAATTTAGATTATAATGTACTTAAAAGAGCCTATAATAAAGCTAAGGAGTTAGAGAGAGCAACTCAATTTTTAGATACTAAAGGTATAGATAAAAGTGCTTTTAAGAGGGATCCTGAGAGATATAGAGATATCATTAAGCAATATAGTATCCAATGTATTGATCAAGGCATATTTGAAGAGAGTAGAGAAATATTAGATATGGAATTTAATAGGCTATGTGATTATCAGCGATTTAATAGTCAGCATTTAGTGGACGATTTTTATGATAAGGCTAAAGATATTATATTAGCATCTATAGAAGAGTAATATAAAGATATAAGTGGCTTAGTATTTATAATGATAAAGGGTGTTGTAAGTAACATTTTATATCATTATAATACTAGGCTTTTTTAGTCTTAAGAGTATTTTATTTGAATAACCTTAAGAATTCATGTAAACTGAAGTAAGAACAAATTTTAGAATAATTAAGAGGGGTAATAAGTGAATACGTTATTATATAATAGGTTGATAAAATATAGTGATGAAAAATAGTATTTCATATGCCAGACCATAAATTTGGAAGGGCTATAGCTCTTAGTAAAATTAATTGGAGTCTTTTAGACAACACAGAAGTTGATGGCTTAGATAATTTATATGAAGCTGAAGGAATTATTAAAGAAGCTAGTACATCTATGGCAGATTTTTATGGAGCACCTTTTATATTAGGAAATCAATTTGCTATAAGTAGTGTAAAATTAGGTGCAGATATAGTCATTAATAGCTTGCATAAAACTTTACCTTCATTAACTCAAAGTGCTTTATTGCATATTTGTTTACAAAGGATAGAATATAGGAAAGTCATAAGGACACTTTGAATGGTTCAAACTAGCCCATCTTATATGATGATGGGAATTATGAATTATATGAGAGGATATATTTTAGAGAATAGAGGATATATTACACACAGCTATACTAAGATACTGATGGAAATGAGAGAAACATTGAAGCAGCTTCAACACCTTAAGTTGATAGATTTTCCAGGTGGAAGCTATGATAGGTGTAAAATCATTATTTCTACAAAGGAAGCCCCTATAGATGGATATGAATTAGCCAAATGGTTAGTTAGGGTTTATAATATAATTGTTGAAGCAGCATTAAATACATATATTATTTTAATGACGACTTTAGCAGATGATTAGTCTACTCTTAATAAGTTACAAATTATAAAAAGGGAAAATGGAACCATACAAGTAGAAGTATTAGTAGAGGATATACAGATAAGATAATATATCAATAAAGGGTGTTAAATATATTAGGAAGACTATAATTAATAACAATGGAGGCGCTAATGATAGGAAAGCTTATTACAATAGAGAGTGGTTCTGATGCAAGTGGTAAGGCTACTCAGACAAAAAAGTTATATAAACGCTTAGTACAAGAAGGATATAAAGTACGAAAAGTAGAATATCCCAATTATGCATCTGAATCTTCAGCATTAGTTAAGATGTATTTAAATGGAGAATTTGGGAAAAATGCTGAGGATGTAGATGCTTATGTGGCATCCACCTTTTTTGCAGCAGATCGCTATGCTTCTTATAAAACAGAATGGGAAGAATTCTATAAAATGGGTGGGATTATATTAGCTGACAGGTATACAACATCTAATATGGTTCATCAAGCATGTAAAATACAGGATGCTTTAGAACGCCAAAAATTTCTAGAGTGGTTATGGCAGTATGAATTTGAAATATATAAGTTACCAGTACCAGATGGCGTTATGTTCTTAGATGTACCCATAGATTTTAGTATAGAATTAATGAGGGATAGGGAGAATAAATTTACTGGGGATAAGAAAAAGGATATTCATGAAAGCAATATAGAGTATTTAACACAGTCTTATAATAATGCATTAGAAGTAGCCAATAAATATAGTTGGCAGAAAATCAGATGTACCCAAGAAGGGAAATTAAGATCTATTGAAGAGATTCATGAAGAAATCTATAGTAAAGTAGTAGCATTGATTGAATAGTTATGATTACTTAAATCATAAGACTTGATTAATAGTAAGAGTGGCTTAATAAACAGTTTGCCTCTAAATACTAAGATATATTTAATGCGTATAGAGAAGTTAGAACTAATATCAGTATAAAAAACAAAATAAATGTCGATATATTAAGTAGTGGAAGAGTATATATGATAATGCAATGGATATTGCAATGCTATATAGAATAATTTAAAATAAAGTTAAATGAGAGGCATATAATAGGAAGTAAATTAGGGGAGCGGATAAAATGGCCAATATACAAGTTAGCAATATACAGATGCCTACTTTAAAAGAATTACCTGGAGTAACAGAAGCAAAAATAGATAAAGGCTTTAAATTTGTTTTACTGGGACAGATTGAAGAGAGTGAACTTCAAGATAAACTTAAAGAGATGGTAAAACAAATCACAGAGCAAGGTGCTAAGATTGCCGAACATATGGATATTAGAGATTTAAAAGTGTATAGAGGTCTAATTTCTAATTTTATGAATGAAGTAGTTGTAAATTCTCATAAGTTTTCACGAGAAAATTTCCTTGATAGAAGAGGAAGGCATCGTGTTTATGGTATCGTACGTGTGGTTAATGAAAAATTAGATGAACTAGCCCAAGAACTTCTTAAGACGGAAAAGAATCAAATGGATATTTTAGACCGAATAGGAGAAGTACAAGGGTTACTTCTAGATATAGTGACTTAAAAGAGACTGTTGCAAGACATTCTAAACAACATTATCTAGTAAATATCCACTGAAATGGATAACTAGGTAAGAGTGAAGGCTTGCAACAGTCTTTTTAGGAAATAAAATAGAGTTAAGGGCTCAAAGTAAATACTTAACTATGAAGAAGGAGAAGGAATGAAAGCATTTCAAAATATTATAGGTCATGAGGATGCAAAGGCATATTTCAAGAAAGTAATAGAAAAAGATAAATTATCCCATAGCTATATTTTTGAAGGGCCTTATGGAGTAGGTAAAAATACTTTCGCACTAGCAGTGGCTAAATTACTTTTATGTGAAGCAAAGGAAGGAGATAAGCCCTGTAATGCCTGTAAATCATGCTATATGATAGATTCTGGGACACATCCTGATTTGATTTCTATAGAAAAAGATACAAGGGTAACTAAAATCGAAACAATTAGAAGTAATATGGTCAAGGAGATGGATATTAAACCCTATCAATCGGATTATAAAATTATCGTAGTACAATCTGCCGATACCATTACTATTGAAGGACAAAATGCAATGCTGAAGACGATAGAAGAACCTCCTAAATATGGCATTATTATTTTAGTATGTGAGAATGCCTCTAGGATGTTGCCTACTATTAAGTCAAGGTGCATAACCGTAAGATTTAATCCCCTTAGTCAGGAGGAGCTAGGTACTTATTTATCAAGGCAACCCATTAGTGAAGGTAAAAAGAAAATCCTTATGAATTTAGCAGATGGTAGCATAGGAAAAGTAAAGGATATTTTACAAGATGAAGGCTTCTTTGAGCTTAGAGCCAAGGCTATAGCATATTTAGAACGCTTAGAGAAATCAGATTTGATAGGGCTATATAATTTAGTAAAAGAAATAACAGAACAAAAAGAGGAAATAGAGAGACTTTTAGAGTACTGGTTATATTGGTATAGGGATATTGCACTTTTAAAAGCAACTCAAACAGAAGCGCTATATTATAGTGATTACCAGCAACAGTTATTGGACAGGGCCTCTATATTAACGTATAATAAAGTTAGTCAAAGTATTGACTGTATTATAAAAGCATTAACAGATATTAGACAGAATATATATGGTACCTTTGTTATAGAGAATTTATTATTAAAGTTAAAGGAGAGGAAAAAATGATAACGGTAATAGGCATACGCTTTAGGCGTGCTGGCAAGATATATTACTTCGATCCTGAGGAGACTCAGTATGAGCAAGGGCAACATGCTATAGTAGAAACAGCAAGAGGGGTAGAATACGGAGAAGTCGTTATCCCTAATAAGGAAATAGAGCATAAAGAAGTTGTACAACCTCTTAAAAAAGTCATTCGTCCAGCTTCCAAAGAAGATGATGCAATCTATGAGCAAAATAAAGCAAAAGAAAAAGAAGCTTTTGCTATTTGTAAAGAAAAAATTATCAAACATGGTCTCGATATGAAGCTTATTGATGTAGAGTATACCTTTGATAATAATAAAGTGCTTTTTTATTTTACTTCTTACGAACGTGTAGATTTTAGAGAATTGGTTAAAGAATTAGCCTCTATCTTTAAAACTCGTATTGAGTTACGACAGATTGGTGTAAGAGATGAAACAAAGATGTGTGGAGGCATGGGGATTTGTGGACGCAATCTATGCTGTAACAGCTTTTTAGGAGATTTCCAACCTGTATCTATTAAGATGGCTAAAGAACAAAGTCTTTCTTTAAATCCTATTAAAATATCAGGGATTTGTGGCAGGTTGATGTGTTGTTTAAAATATGAACAAGATTGTTATGTAGAGATAAGAGACCGCCTACCAGAAGTAGGAGATACAGTTATTACTCCTGAGGGTAAAGGAGAAGTCTTATCTGTTAATCTTTTAAGAGAGCAGATTAAGGTAGCTGTAAAGAAAAAGGATAAAGATGAGAAAGAGGCTATTATTTATTCAAGTAAAGATATTAAAATCATGGGAAGAAAGAAGAAATGTTGCCGTGAGGAGAGCGTAGATGACGAATACAAAGGATTTGACTTTAGTTCGCTCGAATGAGAGACTTGATGATTTAGAGAGGAATGGCTATTTGCTGATACAAAATCCCGAAGTATTTTGCTTCGGGATTGATGCTATCCTGCTGGCTCATTTTGCTAAGGTAGCAAGCGATAAGCAAAGGATATTAGATATAGGTACAGGTACAGGAATTATACCCATTATCATGCATGCCAGTTATCAGAAGGGTAATTATACAGGGATTGATATTCAATCAGAAATGGTTGAGATGGCCAGTCGCTCTGTGCTACTAAATGGGATACAAGATCATGTACGTATGCGCCATGTAGATATTAAAGAGTATAAGAAACACTTTAAAGCATGTGAATTTGATATTATTACAAGTAACCCACCTTATATGAAGGGAGATATTGGACTCAAGAATGATCATCCCTCCAAGAATATGGCCAGACATGAGATCACATGTACGTTAGAAGATATTATTAAAGCAAGTAGTGATATGCTAAAATATAATGGTAAGCTTTGCATGATTCATCGTCCTTTAAGATTAGTGGAGATCTTAATGACTATGAAAAAGTATAATCTCGAGCCTAAAAGGTTAAGATTTATTCATCCGAAATTAAATAAGGAGCCCAATATGGTCTTAATTGAGGCAGTTAAAAATGCTAAGCCAGAGATGCGTGTACAACCTCCATTGGTGGTTTATAATGAGGATGGTTCTTATACGGATGAAATATATGAGATCTACGGTAAGAAAAAGAAGGAGTAAAACAGATGAGTGAATATGGTGTTTTAACCTTATGTGCAACCCCTATTGGCAATCTAGAGGATATAACCTATCGTGCAGTACGTTTATTAAAAGAAGCAGACTTTATTGCAGCGGAGGATACAAGGCATACCAAAAAGCTACTAAACCATTTTGATATTCATACGCGGTTAATTAGCTATCATGAGCATAATAAAATGGAAAAGGGCATTGAACTGATTGGCCTTTTAAAAGAGGGAAAAAATATTGTATTAGTGACGGATGCAGGAACACCAGGAATATCTGACCCAGGAGAAGATTTAGTAAGCCTAGCCATAGAAGAAGGAATAACAGTAACCTCTGCCCCCGGAGCTGTAGCAGGTATAACAGCTCTTATTATTTCTGGACAATCGACAAGAAGATTTGTTTTTGAGGGTTTTTTACCATCCAATAAAAAAGAGAAAGTAGAAGTACTCCAACGTTTAAAGGACGAAACTCGTACAGTTATTATGTATGAGGCACCTCATCGACTCATAAAGACACTACAGAGTTTATTAGAAGCATTAGGAGATAGAGGAATAACTATTACTAAGGAGCTTACGAAGAAGCATGAAATGGTTTTTAAGACTACGTTAGAGGGTGCTCTAGAACGCTATAAGGAAGAAGAACCTAGGGGAGAGTACGTCCTCATTCTACAAGGAAAAGATATAAAAGAGCTTCAGCAAGAAGCACAACAAGAATGGACGAATATGTCCATAGAAGAGCATATGCAACATTATTTAGGACAAGGAATAGATGAGAAATCAGCTATGAAGCTAGTGGCTAAAGATAGAGGTGTAAGTAAAAGAGAAGTATATGCCTATTTGCACCAATAAAAAATACTGCTATAAATGTACTTTTATCTAAGTATAAATAATAAGGTTTAAAGCTTATTATCTTATAGTTAAATAGAAGCCTATTTATAGCAGTTTTTTTATAAATAAGCCATAGCATGACGAGTCCCAAAAAGAATAAGTGTAAGGCAGTATTTAGCTAGGCTATCAATACATAGGTTACAGATTAAGTATAATCAGTAGCTTGTGAGGCTAAATAATAAAATAGCAGATTTATATAGGATGGATAGCAAAGGGTTCCTTAAAAAAAGATAATGAATTCGCTACCTTCACCTACAGTGCTATTAACGAAAATTTGAGCATTATGTGCTTTACAAATTTCTTTGGCAATAGCTAGGCCTAATCCTGTACCCCCTGCATTTTTGGTGCGGGCTGTATCAGCTCTATAAAATCGTTCAAAAAGAGAATGAAGATGCTCATTAGGGATACCTATACCTGTATCTTTAACAGAGAGAGTTGTAGATTGAAAGGTCTGTACACAGGAAATAGTAATGACTCCACCTTCAGGTGTATACTTTATAGCATTATCCAAGAGAATGCGTAGGAGCTCTTTGATAAGATGAGCATCGCCAGTAATCATAATATCTGGTTCTATACGAGAAATAAATTCATGTTCATCATCAATAAAACCTATTTCCTTGAGGGTTTGGTGGGCCAATTGGGAAAGGTTGAGAGTGACTTTATCAACCTGTAAGGTTTTTTTATCACTACGTGCTAGAAAGAGAAGTTTTTCAACCAGGTCTTTCATACTAGCTGCTTCGTCCTTAATGGACTGAATACTTTCGGTAAGAATAGCCGGGTCCTCAGTCCCCCATCTAGCTAATAAATCGGCATAACCTTGAATCACAGCAATAGGGGTGCGTAACTCATGAGAAGCATCAGATACAAATTGCTGTTGATGTTGTACAAAGGTTTCTAGACGGTCCATCATGGCATTAAAGGTAATAGCTAAATCTTTAAGTTCATCTTTGGCGCCAGTTGTGTCTAGGCGGGCTTTAATCTCATGGCCACTTATTTTTTGAACGGTAGTAGTCATATTTTTGAGAGGCTCAAACATTTTAGTTACTAAAATTTTCCCAAAAGATAAAAAGAGGCTAAGGGATATACTAAGTAACACAATAACAATAAGTAAAAAGGTTTGTTCACGCGTAAAAGAAGAGAGAGTAGGATGTTTTAAGTAATAGGAGAAAATGGCGGCACCTAACCAAAGAGTAATTGTGGACAGAGTAACATAAAGTAATCCGTAAATAAAATTTAGCTTAAAGGTAATAGAAAAACGGATTTTTCTAAAGATAAAGCCTATAAAGGTACTTATACTTAAGACAATGAAATTTAAAAGGGCAAAGGTGACACGAAAAACAAATGTAATAGCAAAAAAGAATGCCTTAAAAAATTTTTTAACTTTATTAAACATCTTTTATTTGATACCCCATTCCTCTAACGGTATGAATAATTTTGGTTTGAAAGGTTTGATCAAGCTTATTTCTTAAATAACGGATGTAGACATCTACCACATTGGTGTCTCCTATATAATCATATCCCCATACCTTTTCCAAGATATTATCCCTACTTAGAACCAGGTTTTTATTAAGCATAAGGTAATGGAGGAGTTCAAACTCCCTTTTAGTGAGTAATACAGGAGTAAGGTCATAAAGCACTTCAAATTTATCTGGATAGACGCTGAGTTTGCCACAAGTGAGATGAGAAGAATTAGGAGACGGAGGTGTTTTCGTTTTGAGCTTAAAAACAACACGAATACGTGCTAAGAGTTCTTCAATAGCAAAGGGCTTTGTCATATAATCTTGAGCACCTAAATCAAGTCCCATCACTTTATCCATCACATCATCTTTGGCTGTAAGCATAATAACAGGTACCTCAGAGGTTTGGCGAATTCTCCTTAGGACTTCCATACCGTTTAAAGAAGGAAGCATAACATCCAAGATAATTAAATCGTAGGAAGCTTGTAGGGCTTTATTTAATCCTTCTCGTCCATCGTGAGAAATGTCTACTTCGTAGCCTTCATGTTGTAATTCAAGTTGCAAAAAACGGGCTATTTTAATTTCATCTTCAATAATTAATAGAGATTGGCTCATAAAGACCTCCTAGTGAGATGATTAAACAAACTTAAATTTAATTAATTATAACATAAAAAGAAAGATTACAATTATAGCATAAAAAGAAAGGCTACCTTAAAAGAAAAGTTTTTAACTTTATTTTTTAAAGTAGCCTTTTAAGATTTATTTGTTAATTTGATCGAGTGTAGAATTCACCTTATCAGCTATTTCATTATCACCTTCAAGTTTGATTTTCACACCAAATAAAATGGCAATGAGAAGTGTAATAACAGAGACATGCAGAGTACACAGGATGAGGATAAGAGCAATAGAAAGAGGAACATCTACCAAGACATGCTCTTTTTTTACTAAAATAAAGCGTGTAGCATTGAGCTTATCTACGAAAGAAGTAATCTTTTGGCTAGGTGTAGGTTCTGGTTTTGGTGTACTTTTTATTTTGGCATTTTGTTCTAAGTAAAGAAGGGCTTCCACCACATCTCCATTGGTATTTTCTAAAGCTTCTTTAGCTTCTGCATAAGTGACATTCGCTCTTGCCATAATTAAATCAATTTGTTCAATAGTAATTGTTCCCATAATAATCTCCTTTAGATTTCTTTTTATTTGATACTATGAGTATAGCTCACCTATATTAAAAGAAAATAAGTAGATTATTAGAATTTCATGAGAAAGAGATAAGAAATTTTTAATTTATATCTGTTTGAAGTTGTCAAAAAGGGAGTCTGAAAAAAGGTCAGAGCCTTCTTCTGTTTCAAGAACACATTCATCTTCATCACCCCAATAAAATAGCACCTTATCTCCAGCAATAAGCCCTAAGTCTAAGTGAAAGTTAGGCTTCATAGTAAGGATAAGCTCCTTTACTTCATCAGTAAGGGAAGCAATAATCATGGAGAAGCCTTCTTTTTCTTCCAGAGTTTCTTCTAAGGAGGAGAGTTCTTCTTGGTTTTCTACAATATGAGTAGCACTTAAGAATTGAGATTTAAAAGAAGCTACTTCAGTAGAACAAGTGTTAGGAAAATAAATATTAATTTTATCGCAAATAGTAAAGAGGTAATTTAAAATCTGATTTAAATCTGCAGTAGCTATTTGAGATAGTTTGGCATAACGTCTCATTAAGTAATAGACTCCTATCTTTAGTAGTTAATTTTATAAATTTATTATACCCAATAAATATAGGACTATCAATGAGAGAATATATTTAGTTAAATTTTGAATAGGTGGTTTTAAGGACTTCAATACTGGAAGCTAAGTTTTGAGACATTTCATTAATCGTATTGGCAGATTGGGTTTGAGTAGTACTTTCAGCAGAAACCTCTTCTGTCACACTAACAGCTTGTTCAATGATAATTGAAATATCATTAATAGCTTGTAAAGTAGCATCTTTTTCTTGAATAATGGTTTGAAGGAGTTCCGTAACCTTTTGCATATCAGAGGTGACATCTTGCATCTTAAACATAATAGTATGAAAGGTCTCAGTAGCTTTTGTAGCAATAGGAAGCTGGCTCTGAATAGATGAAACAGTTTTTTCCATACTAGACAGGGTAATTTCTTTTTTTGTATAGATTTTATCTAAAGTATTAGAAATAGTAGAGATGGCTTCTTGTGTCTGATAAGAAAGTTTACGAATTTCATCGGCAACAACAGAAAAGCCTTTGCCATTTGCTCCTGCTTTGGCTGCTTCTATAGCTGCATTGAGGGAAAGTAAAGAAGTTTGATCATTAATGCCATGAACAATATCCAGGATCTTGCGAATACTATTGACTTCATTCCCCAGGTCTGTAACATGGGCATTAACCCCTTGGCTAATATCAATGGTATGGTGGGCACTAGACACTAATGTAGAGAGCTCACCTTTTGTGGTTTCACTCAGTGTAAAGGTTTCTCTAGAAGTGGTATAGACAGTATGAATCATAGAAGTAATGGTATTAATGTTAGAAGAAAGATGGGTAATAAGAGAATTAGCTTCTTCTATCTGTGCATTTTGTTCTTGGGAACCACGAGTAATGTTTTGGATAGCAGTTTCTACATCGTAGGCAGAATTCAACGTATTTTCTGCAGCCTGTTTAAGTGCGTGAGTACCTACTTCTACAGACTGAGTAACTTGTTTAGCATCTACGATCAAGTTCTTAAGAGTATTAGTCATTTCATTAAAGCCATGGACAAGCAATTGAATTTCTTTATTAGGGATTTTAATGCTCTTGGTTTCGGGAAATTCTAAATTACCTTCACTCACCTTGGTCATATAGCTACAGATTTTAACAATAGGTTTAGAAAGAGATTTTGCAAATTGAATACAGAACAGAATAAGGATAATGATAATAACGATAGAGAGGATAAGTATATAGGATAACAAGGAATAGAAATCTTTCATTAGGACAGACAGAGGAGCGTTAATAAAGGCGGTCCAACCATTGGGACAGTGGGCATAACTAATAAGACTATTGTTCTGAAGAAAAGTACCAGAAGGTGTCTCGTTTGTGGAAATTGAGTCTAAGCTGGCTTGGTGTGTTGTAGAAAAAAGAGTTTTGTCATCCAGTTCCTTATCGCTAAATATGACTTTTTGGGTATTATCCAATAAGACGATAGAAATCTCTTCATTGATGCTCGTTACTTGAAGGATTTCATTGTAGTAAGTACCATTGATACAAAAAATAATATAAGAGGAAGAATCGGCATTTCCAATAGGGCGTATAACATAAGCACTAGCTATACCTGGTTCATCAATATAGAGCCATGTATTTTGGTCGGGAGGAGTATTTTTAATGGCTTCGTAATAGGTAGACTTATAAAATTCAGGTGAAGACAAGTAAGATTTGAGGTTTCTGAGATTAGAGGTGATATTTTTGGTGGAGTTAATGTTATATTCTAAGGTCTCATTAGAAATAAAATACATACCATTGATAAATTGGTCTTGTCCCAAAAGAGAAAACATTTTTTTGTCTATTTCATTTTTTAGCAAAGTCTTTTGAGAGCTACTAGAGGCTTGAGAGGAATTAGCATAATTCGTAATATTAGAGTTAGACAAAATTTGATCAATGGAGGTGTTTATTGCTTGAGTAGAGTAAGAAATATTATAGTTAAGTTGATCCATGAGTTTTTGTGAATAAGCACCTAAAGAGTCAAGCATGACATCAGTTGTGGTGGAGGTAATAAGAAGAGATAAGATAGTAGGTGGAAGAATACTAACTATGAGCAGTATAGAAGTTATCTGAATGAAAAGAGTTAATTTTTTTTTCTTCATAATAAAGCTCCTCTCAATATAATTATAAGTATTAATATATTTTTAATTATATGGAGAGGAGCTTTATAAGTATAGTTATTCTAAAAAGTAAGTAGAATAATAGACTATTTGAAGAGGAAAATGAAAGAATAGATAATATTCTATGAAAGTAACCAGTCGTAGGTGAATTGAGATTTAAAGGTATTAACCGCATGATGATAATTAGAAAAGCCTTCATCTAACAGACGATTATCAAAAACCATCTGAACCTCTTCGTTAGCTAACATATTCCAAACATATAAGAGTATTCCTTCAGCAGAAAAAAGCGAGAGTGTAGAAAGTATGTGATTAAAATCATCCTTTAATGCTTGTGAAGCATAAGGGGAGCTAATTACAGGATTAAATAATTCTGCTTGTAAAAAATTTAATAGTTCTTGTTTTTTTTCTATACCCATATACTTCCTCCTCCTATTTATTAAGTTATAAAATAATGGGACATACTATGAGGTAAACTTCCCTACTATTATAAGTATGAGGAAAATATTCCTAGTATGCATAGTGATAAATATAAGTATATGTAAAATAGCCATTAATATGCTTAAAGAAGTAATAAAAATAGTTTATTATAGGAGAGTTAAAAGTGTTACAATTATTTGTATAATGAAATGTATTTTATAAAAAGGGCTACATGGATTCATACTAAAGTTTTAGAGTGGGAATGCTACAGTATAAAAACAAGGGTATAGGGTAGTGCCATATGAAGGTTATGACATTTAATTTAAGATCGGATAATATACTAGATATCCATAATCGCTGGAGAAAAAGGAAAAATATCGTTTGTGATGTGATTAATAAGTATCAGTGTGACATTGTAGGACTACAAGAAGTAACCAATCAGATGGAGGAGGATCTGAAAGAAAATATAGCTGGCTATCACATATTGGGAGAAGGACGAACAAAAAAGTTGTTTTTGGAAAAAAACAACTTACTCATTAATAAAGATTATTCCATAGAGGAATCTAAAACATTTTGGCTTTCTCACGCACCTGATAAAATAGGAAGTTCTGTTTGGTATTCTTTGTTCCCAAGGATTTGTACTACAGCGACTATTGAAGTAGAGACAGGTACTCGTATAAGAGTTTATAATACCCACCTTGATTGCTTACTGCCTTATGCAAGGGAATATGGGTTAAAAATAATTGCTAAGGCCATGGAAGAGCATCACAACAAAGAGGAGCTTCCTTGCATTTTAATGGGGGATTTTAATGCTACTCCCAATAGTAGGCTTATAAAAAACTTTTCAAATGGTGTATATAGTAATAAGCATTTTGTAGCTGTACAAGAAATAGATCAAGAACTGTATAACCAATCTACTATGGGCATGTTTAGAGGAAAAGAGAAGGGTATGCATATTGATTATATCTTTGTGTCAGAGGAGTTTACTATAAAGGATGTTAAGCTGATAAAAGATAGCGTAGAAGGGAAATATCCTTCAGATCACTATCCTATCATTACAGAGATAACACTTTAATAAAAAAATAGGAAAGAAGTACCATAATTAGATCAAAATTAGGATGGGAGAAAAGGGGATTTAAGCATGTGGAAGAAGCATTTAAAGGATGAAACTATTCTTGAGGAGTGTAGTTTGGAAGGAGAAATAATTGAAGAGCAAGAAGCTATAAATGTAATCTTTAGGAATGTGACTTTTAAGCGAGTAGTCTTTAGGGAAGTCCTGCTTACAAGTTTGGATTTAGTCAATGTATACTTTGAAGGATGTGATCTATCTAATATTTCCTTAGAAGAGGCTAGACTTCACAAGGTGAAATTTAAAAATTGCCGATTAATAGGAACCAGGTTGCTTGAAAGTAACTTTAATGAGGTGTTTTTTGAAAATTGCGATTTAGAGTATGCCTTATTAAGTGGAAGTGAGTTGAAGGAAGTCCATTTTATAGGTTGTAAGATGAATTCTACCTCTATGGCACAATGTAAGCTTAAGAAAGTCATTTTCAAAGAAAATGAGATGATCCGGACAGACCTAGCAGGGACAAAATTAAAAGGAGTAGATTTATCTACCTGCGAGTTACTAGGTATGAGTGTAAGAACAGAAGATTTGAGAGGTTTAAGCGTAAATGCCATGCAAGCTTTAGCTTTTAGCAAATTGCTAGGCTTAATCATAAAAGAAGAAGACCTTTTACTTTAGTTAGAATAGCTAGAGTAAAAGGTCTCTTTTATCTTGTAGAAAAGTTGGTATTCTACACTTTCACTACTTCGCCAACCAATACGTGCCCTATGGACACTTTTGTTCAGTAAAGAAGAGTTGAAGTAAAACATAAAATTATTTTGTCGAATATAAAATTTAATTAGAGATTTATGGTGTTTATACTAAAAATATAGAGATTTATCAAGAAAATTTTAAGAGGAATAACTAAAAATTATACTAAGTATTGCAACTATATATAACTTATTTTTAGGATTACATTGAAGAAAACTGGGAGAAAAAGTAAAATAGATTGAAAGTTGTTAAAGTTTAAATTGAAGAGGGGGATAAGGAATGAATTTAGTTATTTTGGCACCAATAGGTGCGATACTTGCATTAATTTTTGCAGGTTACTTTGGTTTACGTGTATTAAAGTTAAATGAAGGAACGGGGAAGATGGTAAAGATTGCAAGTAAGATCCGATTGGGTGCTAAAGCTTATCTTATAAGGCAGTATAAGGGAGTAGCGCTATTTTTCGTAGGGATGTTTCTCATTCTCTTACTACTTAGTCGTTTAAACTATGTCTCTCTTTTTGTTCCTTATGCCTTTATTACGGGGGGGTTTTTCTCAGGTTTAAGTGGCTTTTTGGGAATGAAAATAGCTACTTCTGCTAATGCAAGGACAGCCCATGCTTGTACCAAGAGTCTGAATGGTGGATTAAGAGTGGCTTTTTCTAGTGGGGCAGTTATGGGACTTGTTGTTGTAGGATTTGGACTTTTAGATTTGAGTATTTGGTACTACATATTAGATTGGTATTATAGAGCTTTCCCAGAGGCAGAGAGAATTGTCTATATTACTTCTTCAATGTTGACCTTTGGAATGGGAGCCTCTTCTATGGCCTTATTTGCCAGAGTGGGTGGAGGGATATTCACTAAAGCAGCAGATGTGGGAGCGGATCTTGTGGGAAAAGTAGAAATTGGTATTCCAGAAGATGACCCTCGTAATCCAGCAGTTATAGCCGATAATGTAGGAGATAATGTAGGAGATGTAGCTGGGTTAGGTGCTGATCTTTATGAATCTTATGTAGGTTCTATTGTTTCTTCATGTGCTTTAGCGGTAGCAGCAGGTCTTTCTATGAAAGGGGTTATTATTCCTTTGGTAGTAGCAGCTATAGGCGTTGTTGCTTCTATACTAGGAACCTTTTTTGTCAAAACAGGGGAAAAAGCTTCCCAAAAGATGCTCCTAGGGGCTCTGAGAAGAGGGGTTTATTTTTCTGCAATACTTATAGCCGTCTTAGCTTATTTTTTAGTGATCGAAGTATTAGGCAAAGAGCATATTGGTATTTATTTTTCTATTATTAGTGGGCTTGTAGCAGGGATAGGCATAGGATATTTTGCAGAATACTTTACAAGCAGTCAATATAAACCCACTAAAAATTTAGCAGATTCTTGTAAGACAGGTTCGGCTACAGTTATTATTAGTGGACTTTCAGTAGGGATGCTGTCTACCTCTTTACCTGTAATCATAGTAGGCATATCCGTTATTATTAGTTATATTTTGTCTGGAGGAATGGATAACTTTAATATGGGCTTATATGGCATTGCTATTTCAGCCGTAGGTATGTTGTCAACTTTAGGTATAACCCTGGC
Organism: Bacillota bacterium; assembly: GCA_023412455.1. GTDB lineage: Bacteria > Bacillota > Clostridia > Lachnospirales > Cellulosilyticaceae > Sporanaerobium. The sequence goes on along the minus strand of JAEYNQ010000057.1, from coordinate 11,047 downwards.
AACAGATGCCTATGGACCCGTTGCAGATAATGCAGGGGGGATAGCAGAGATGGCAGGTTTAGACCCTGTTGTCAGAGAAAGAACAGATGCACTGGATTCATTAGGTAATACCACAGCTGCTACGGGTAAGGGCTTTGCTATTGGGTCAGCAGCTTTAACAGCCTTAGCTTTTATTGCTGCCTATAAAGATTCAGTTGAGCTTTTGGTAAAGGAGCATAATATAGACTTTGCTTTTAACCTTTCCATTATTAATCCACAAGTATTAATTGGACTTTTTGTAGGAGGTATGGCCACCTATGTATTTGCTGCTTTGGCTATGAATTCAGTGAGTGGAGCAGCTGGTAAGATTGTTGTAGAGGTAAGGCGCCAGTTCCAAGAGATTCCTGGTTTGATGGAGGGGAAGGCAGACCCAGATTATGCAACCTGTGTGGACATTTGCACAAGGGCAGCTCAAAAAGAACTTATTAAGATAGCTCTTTTAGCTGTTGCAACACCTCTCCTAATTGGTCTCCTTTTAGGGCCTAATGGGGTAGCAGGCCTTTTAGCAGGGGCAACCACAACAGGATTTATCCTAGCTGTCATGATGGCTAACTCTGGTGGAGCATGGGATAATGCCAAGAAGTATATTGAGGAAGGCAACCTAGGTGGAAAAGGCTCTGATGCCCATAAGGCAGCTGTAGTAGGAGATACGGTGGGAGATCCTTTTAAGGATACAGCAGGACCGGCCATCAATATCCTTATTAAATTGATGTCTATGGTATCTATTGTATTTGCACTCTTTATCTTGTCTTGGAGTCTCCTATAAGGATTTAAAGCTATTTTAGAGAGGCATTCTTAAATAAAAGTCATCTTATAACTTAATGAATAGTCTATAATAATACTAGACTTATACGTTAAGGAATAGGATGACTTTTTTTGTATGAGACTTTTTAAATAGACTAGTATATATTCTTAAGAAATCTTAAGCTTATTAAGATAGGGATATTAAGAAATAGGGTTTAGGATAGAGTTATCATAAAATGGGAATAGGAGTAAAGGATATGAGTGACAAAAAATATGAAGATTACATCTTATCAGATGAAGAAGAGTTAGATCAACCTTATGAAAATGACACTTTGGATAATGAAAAAGAATCAGAAGAGTATTTAGAGGAATGGCAGCAGCCTCTAGTAAGTGCTGCCTCACAAGAGAAACAAGAGCAATTAGCTGAAGAAATGGTAAGTGGGATAGGGGAAGCCCATGAAGTTTTAGAGGAAGATCAAGAAGTTTTAGGAGAAGACCAAGGAGTTTTAGAGGAAGACCATGAAGTTTTAGAAGAAGACCAAGGAGTTTTAGAGGAAGAACATGAAGTTTTAGAAGAAGACCGAGAAGCTCCAGAGTTAGGTGCTCCTTTAAAGAATACTTTCGAAAAAGAGCCCATCCCAAGAAGGCAAGATAGTCAAGGATTATCACAAAGACAGGTGGAGCCTAATTCTATAAAAAATACATCTTTTCAAGCCTATGTACAAAAGAGTGTAAAGGAGAATAGAAAAGGGTTTAAGGGGATAATATTTGGTACCTTAAAGCTTATTGTTTTTCTAATGTGTCTTCCTTTTATAGCTATTCTACTAGGTGGGGTAGTCGCCATAGCATTAGGGGCTATTGGTGGTAGTCTTGCATTAATAGGCAGTGGGATATTCATAATGGCAGCAATAGCTTTTTTCTCAAGTATGCTGGGACAGACTATTATTTTACTGGCTATTACCAGTTCTATAACCTTAGTAGCAGCAGGTGTTTTAGGCATTCTTATTTCTTACATGGTAATAAAATGGATAAACAAAACCATAAAAAGTTATTATCATAGATACCAAAATAAGAGACAAATAAAGGAGGAGATATAGGATGAGAAAGTGGATAATCCTTTTAATAGTCATTATTGTGGCTGGGACAATTAGTAGTGCAGCTTTGGCAGGATATATTTATTATCAAGAAATGCAAACATATGAGGACTATCAGAAAAAAGAGTTAGAAGAGGCAGCTCTTAAGAATATTTATATCGATTCAGTTGTTCCAATAGAGTTAAAGCAGACAAATGGAGAGGCTTATGTAGAGTTTAATCAAAGCTTTGCAAGTATAGTAAAGGGAGCACCTACCTATCAATTAGATGTAGAGACAAAAGGCGATGCCACATATATTACACTTAGGCAGGAAGAGGATATAGATGTATTATTAATGGTAAGAGAAAGTAGTGCTCTATGTACGGTGTATTTACCACAGGAAAGTATTGATAAGTTAATAATCAATAATCGGTTTAATCATAGTTATATTCACAACAGATCTAATACATTGATTAGCTTAAGTGACATGAATGTAAAAAATCTTGAGATAGATAGTAAGGAAGCTAAAATTTTATTATATGGAGCTTATGAAAAAATTAAAATATCAGGGGATGCTGTTCTAACAATATATTCTACTATTCCCTCATACGTTCAAATTGAGGGGAATATAAGAGGAAAATTAACAGGGCAATACAATAAAGTAGAGATAAATGAAAATGGTGGGAGAATAGATATTGATTCAGAAATACCAACAGAGGTATGGGCTAGAGGGGGTCAAGGAGAACTTAAGTTAAGTGGGAGTTACACAAAAGTGGATGTGCAAGAGCGAAGAGATGGTACAATAGACATAAGAAGTAATAGCCTATGTACGGCCAATATCCATAATGACTATGGTAATATTTATTTGGAGGGTGCTTTTGAAGATGTTTTAGTTTATTCTGAAGCGGCTGAAGTGTGGATTAATAGTACAGTAATGCCTAAAAGGTTGAATCTATTAGGAGGTTCAAATAAAATTTCTTTACTATTACCTAATAATCTACAGGGATTAGATATCACTTGTAGTGAGCCTTATGCTGAATTAGGTTACAGACCTATTAGTAATTTTCCACTTAAAAGACAAACTATAGACAATCAAGTAAAATATACCTTTGGGGATTTATCAACTAAGATATTAGTAGACATAATAGAGGATAATGAACTTTATATTGGAACTAATGGTTATATATGTGATGTACAAGCAACTAAACAAGGCGCCCAAAGCACCCAAAGCACCCAAAGCACCCAAAGCACGACAGAAAAAACAGAAGCAACAAATTAAGGAGAAAGGCCTTAAGTATATAAAGAAAAGAGGAAAGGAAAATGGCTCAAAGGTTAAAAGAGAATAGAAAGCCAAAGAAAGAACCACCTCATAGAAGCATAGGACATTGGGCAGAAGAAAACAAAATAAAAGAAAAGGCAAAGGCAATTTATACAGATACAAAAGGCAATGTTCTTAAAAGTCTTAAGTTAGAAATACTAGCAATGGTTGCCATAGGCTTAGGCGTAAGTGTCGTAGCCTTTTCTATGGTAAAAACAGCCATTAATCAAACAGGTATAGGGCGAGGGGTTTATCTAAGTTATGATGAGAGCAAGTCCGAAAAAGAATCAGCGCTTCTATACCTTATCCAGCGTATCAATCAGATTGAAAATGAAACCTATGACATAGTAGCAGAGCTAGAAAAAGAATATGCACTACATGGACTAATTGATAGAGTGAGAGACGAAGAAAAAGAAGAAGCTTTATTACAAATAAGCCAGATCCTAGACCAAGATCAAGTTATTACCAAAGCAAGAGAAGCATCTATAAAGGAAGGGACAGGAGACATTTATGGAGAGAGAACTTCTCTGGAGGGGGTAAGTACTAGCAAAACCTCTCTTCAGCAAGCTATGGATACCCTATATAATGAATTAAAGGAAATAAGTGTGCAACCAGAAGCTGATTTAGAAGCTGCGAGGAAAGCAATAAGACAGTTTTATGATAGCCAGGGGATAACAGGAGAGAAGCTAAAGGCCCTTAGAATAAGAGAGGAGCTGGAGTTAAGAGGAGGTGAAAAAGGGGTATCCTCTGCTGAAACCTATCTGATTGATGGGACAGGGAAAATCTTATATCAAGAAGGCTTTATACAAAGCTTAGATGTAAAGAAAGTCATTCAAAAGGTAAATAGTTATACAGGGTCTAGTCAAGAAGGCTACTTTGCAGCCATCTATCCCGTTATTATTGAGGGGACAGTTCATTACTTATTTACTGAGTGTAACCTTACTCCCACAACTCATTATTATTATAAGGGGATAGGTGGATTTATTGGATTCCTGGCAGGAGTAGGCGTATTTACAGTTTTACTTTTTCAATTTATTAAACCTAAGATTGACTATATCGAGTATCTTTCTAATTGCTTAGAGGAAATTGCTAAAGGGGATTTATCTTACAAAATAGATAGAATAGGACAAGATGAACTGGCTAAGGTAGCGTATAACATTACCTCTATGGAGGCTGAGATAAAAAAACAGATGGAAGCTCAAGTTAAAGCGGAAAAGGTAAAAAATGAACTCATTACCAATGTAGCCCATGATTTAAGAACACCCCTTACCTCTATTATTGGTTACATGGGACTAGTAAAGAATAAGCAGTTTACTAATAGTGAAGAGGAAGAGAGGTACTTAGATATTGCTTATAGTAAGGCGGAGAAATTAAAAGGGCTTATAGAAGATTTATTTGAACTCACCAAGCTTCATCAGCAAGAAGGTAATATAAGCAAAGAAGTGATTTCTCTTACCAACCTACTTAATCAGTTGGTAGAAGAGCTAATGCCCCTTGCTACTGAAAAAAATATAGCTTTAGAGACAATTATTCAAGGAAGAGAAGCTAGTATTCGTGCAGATATTCCTAAGATTACTCGTGTTTTTGAAAATATTATCGGAAATGCTATTAAATATAGCGAAATAGATGAACAGATCAAGGTAGAACTTTTTGAATTACCTAAAGAAGTAAAAGTGATTGTTACTAATCCTTGCAAGGATATTACTGAAGAAGAGGTTGCCCACTTTTTTGATCGCTTCTATAGATCAGATAAGTCACGAAACAGCCTAGCAGGTGGAAGTGGCCTAGGACTTGCCATTGCTAAGAATATTGTAGAATTACATGGCGGTAGGATAACGGCTAAGCTAAATAATGGTATGATTAGCTTTAAGGTACGCCTTCCTAAATATAGGCGTATACAGAGGGAGCAGTAAGTAAAATAAGCTTGAAATGCACGAGCTTTAATTGTTTAATGGAAGAAAGAAGCTAGGTAGGGGGAAAAGAGGTGAGATGTTGAATAAACAAACAATTCTTATAGTAGACGATGAGAAAGAGATTAGAGATTTAGTAGAGATTTACCTTAAAAATGAGGGATTTGAAACAGTCATAGTAGGGACTGGCTTAGATGCTATAAAGGTAGTAGAGGAGCAAGTGATTGACCTAATTATTCTAGATGTAATGATGCCAGTCGTTAATGGGATTGATGCCTGTATTAAGATAAGAGAAAAACATAACATTCCCATCATTATGCTCTCGGCAAAGGTAGAGGACATTGACAAGATTCTCGGCTTGTCTGTAGGCGCCGATGACTATCTTGCAAAGCCCTTTAATCCACTAGAACTCATTGCTAGAGTAAAAGCTCAGCTCAGGCGATTTACCAAGCTAAATAGTAACTATACCAATGGCAAGGTTTTAGAAGAAGAAGGCTTGAAGTTAGATTTAGAAACCGGAAAGGTTTATAAAAATGAGCAGGAAGTAGGACTAACTCCTACAGAATTTAGCATCCTTAAACTATTATGGGTTAATAAAGGGATCGTCTTCAAAATAGAAACAATCTATGAACGGGTATGGGAGCAAGAGTATTTTGAGAATAACAATACCGTTATGGTGCATATAAGAAAGCTTCGAGAGAAGATAGAAGATAATCCCCGAACGCCACAATATATATTTACAGTATGGGGAGTAGGTTATAAGTTTGGTGTATAAAAAGTAGAAAAGTAAAATAAGCCCTTAGAAAATAATGAGATATTTTCTGAGGGCTTATTTTACATTTGAGAAAAGAGTAAAATTATTACATTTAATTACTTTACAAAGACAAACTACTATATATTTTTTGTAATTTATAATATATTAATATTATGTAATGTATTTTTTAAATAAAACAACAAAATACAAATAATAAAGTCCTTAAATAAATAATTTAATAGGGGCAACCAATTATTTAAAACGATTAAGCCTTAAGAAATAAGAGAAGATAAAAACAGCATAGTAAGTGGACAAGGATCTTTAGGGAAAATAAGCTTAAATGAATCCCATAGACCAAGTAAGCAGGAGCCGATAGTATAAGGAGGGTATAGATAAGTGAATATTTTTAAAAATATATCTTTGAGAAAAAAGTTGCAGCTTTTTATGTTTTTTATGCTCGTACCTATGACTTGCATGGTAATATGGCTGATTATTAAGCTGAGTACCTATACGGATAAATATACACCCATTGTAAATGATGTGATGATTGCTAATGAATTTGATATGAATTTTAAAGAAGAAGTAGATTATACGATGTATCGTATAGCTATAGGTTCTATGCACTATCATGATTCAGATATTGATGAAATCCTAGATAGGACCCATGACTATTTAGAACAATTAAAACTAGGAACGAGCCTAGAAAGAAATAAAAAACAAGTAACACGAGCCCAACGCAATTTAGAAGTACTAGAACGGTGTATTAGAAGGATTATTGATAATTGTAAAGAGACAGGCCATTATGACCAAAATATGGAAATGCTAAACAATGATATTTATGTTTTGACGCAGCTTATAACAGATGAGATTCAAGATTATGTTTATTATGAGGCTCTAGAGTTAGAGAAAGTGAGAAAAACCATAGAAACAGATATTCAAAAGATGCTAATAATTATAATAATTATTTTATTAGTTATATTAAGTATCACTTGGTTCTTAGTTATTATAATCTCTGATAGTATATCAAGACCTATAAGTCATCTATGTGAAATCACAAAACAGGTAGGAGATGGGGACTTTACAGAACAAAAGATAAGAGGGTCCGGAAATGAGATTGCTACATTAGAAAGTAGTTTTAATAAGATGCTTGTTAAAATTAATAAGCTAGTAGATAATATTAAAGAAGAACAAAAGAACCTTCAAAGAGCAGAACTAAAAATTTTACAGGCACAAATTAATCCTCATTTTTTATATAATACCTTAGATACGATTATGTGGATGGCAGAGGATGGACAAAGAGAAGAAGTTGTTCAACTGGTTATGTCGTTATCTGAATTCTTTAGGGTAAGTCTTAGTAAAGGTAGAGATTATGTTACGCTCAAAGAAGAAGAGAGTCATATACGGAGCTATTTACAAATCCAACAATGTAGATATGAGGATATTTTAGATTATGAGATTGACATTCCCGTAGAATTAGGAGATTTTTTAATCTTAAAGCTTACCTTACAACCCTTAGTAGAAAATGCTTTATATCATGGGATTAAGCAAAAAAGAGGAAAGGGCAAAATCATTGTTAAAGGAGAGTTTAATAAGGATACTATTGTGTTTAGAGTCATAGATAATGGAATAGGTATGACAGAAGAAACATTAGATAAAGTAAAAAAGGCCATTTGGGTAACGAAGTTTGACACAATGGAGGCAGGATTTGGATTAGTTAATGTGAATCAACGCATTTGCTTAAATTATGGTAGGCAATATGGGCTTCTAATTAATAGTAAGTATGGAGAAGGAACAGAAGTAATAATAACTATTCCAATTATGCCAAGTTGTAAGGTGGATAGTGAAGCTGTTAAGGAAAGGCTAGTGACAGATTAGGTACATAGATAAAATGTAGGAAGATTCTACTATAAGTAACTTTTTATTAGGGACTGTTAATTTACTAGGAGGCAGTGAATAAAGGCTTATAAATTAAAGAAGGGGGATCAGTGTGATAAAAGTATTTTTAGTAGAAGATGAATTTAATGTAAGAGAAAAAATGAAGAGAAATATAAATTGGCAAGAAAATGACCTTGTATTAGTAGGAGAAGCAGGAGATGGAGAAATGGCTTATCCGATGATTCATAGTACGAGGCCAGATATTGTTATAACAGATATTCGGATGCCGTTTATGGATGGGCTAGAGTTAAGTCGTTTAATTAAAGAGAACCTCCCTGATATAAAGGTGATTATATTAAGTGGCTATGATGAATTTGAATATGCCAAACAAGCTATTAATATTGGAATAATTGATTATTTACTAAAGCCTATATCTTCTCAACAAATACTGGAATCCATTAAGAGAGTGACAGCAATCATTGAAAAGGAAAAAGAGCAAAAAGAAACTTATGATAGCTATAAACTAAAGGTTAATGAAACAGAGAAGACACAAAGAATTAAATTCTTTAATGACTTGGTGACTTCTAAATTACAGGTTTCGGACATTATACGCTATTCCAAAGAAATGAACATTAATATAAGTGCTTCTTATTACAATATGTTACTTCTAAAATTAGATATACAAAGTGAAGGAGAACAGTACTACTATAAAAAGAATTTAGAAATAGGTGGGCAGATAGAGAAAGTCTTTATGGAACATTCTTTTTCTTTAGTTTTTAATAGGGAGTCAGAAGGGTGGGCTATCCTTATTAAAGGGGAGGAAGAAGACTTATCAGATTTAGTAAAAAGGTGCCTCCAATTAATAGATGAAATTTTGAAAAAAGAAGAAATAGGTTACTATATCGGCATCGGTGCAGAAACCAATAGGTTAAGTCATATTGCTTACTGTTTTGATACAGCTAATAAAGCATTAGCTTATAGCTATGTATTAAAGGACCAGAAAGTTGTTTATTACAAAAAAATTGATGAGAAAGATAGTATTATACAATTTGAGGATAATACGAGTATTAAGGATATAGATATTTCAACTTTTGATAAAAAAAGAATTGAAACTTTTCTTAAAAACGGGTTAAAAGTAGAAATCGATGAATTTGTAACGGAATATATAAATAGCATAGGTGAGGGAATAAAATCTTTTATGTTTAGGCAATACAGCATGATGAGTATTTACTTTAGTATCATTAGTTTTATTAAAGAGCTGGGATATAGTGAAGAATATATTCTAGAAAACTATGGGGATATTAAACAGGTTATAAAAGTAGTAGGCACAAAAGAAGGAATGGAAGAAGCATTAAGAGAAATGCTTAATTATTCACTCAAACTAAGAGATACTGTTTCCGAAGATAAATATGCAACGTTAATAAATGATGCAAAAGAATACATAGAACAAAATTATAATAATGAGATTATTTCACTTAATTCAGTAGCAGAATATGTCAATATCAGCCCTAGTCATTTTAGTACCATTTTTAGTCAAGAAACAGGGCAGACCTTTGTTTCCTATTTAACTGAAATTAGGATGAAGAAGGCTAAAGAGCTCTTAAGGTGTTCAAACATGAAAACATTAGAAGTTGGGTATGCTGTAGGCTATAAAGATCCTCATTACTTTAGTTATATTTTTAAAAAAACACAGAACTTAACGCCTAAAGAGTATAAAAGAGCTAACAAGAAAAAGTAAAGAGTAATAACAGAAAGCTTTAGGAGGAGGTATAAAATGAGAAAATTTTTTGGAATGTTACTTAGTATTACCATGCTTGGTGTTATCGCAGTAGGCTGTGGTAGTAAAGTAGTGGAATCCAATAAATTAGTAAAGCCAGGTGCAGAAAACTCAGAAGAAGATGACGATGGTCTTATTACCATTGGTTTTTCACAAGTAGGTGCAGAATCGGACTGGCGTGTTGCTAATACAAAATCAATGAAAGAAACACTTTCAGAAGAAAATGGTTTTAAATTGATCTTTGCAGATGCACAACAAAAAAAAGAAAATCAGATTAAGGCAGTAAGAGATTTTATTTCTCAAGAAGTAGATGTTATTGTTATTGCACCTGTTACAGAAAAGGGATGGGAAACAGTACTTGGTGAAGCTAAAGATGTTGGAATTCCAGTAATTATCGTTGATCGAATGATTGAAGTATCTGATGACTCTCTATTTAAATGTTGGATTGGCTCTGACTTTTACCACCAAGGAGTAAAGGCAGTTAAATGGTTAGTTGATTATATGCAAAGTATTGGTAGAGGGGACGAACAGCTTAACGTAGTAGTTCTTCAAGGAACAATGGGATCAACAGCAGAAATTGGGCGTACTAAAAGTGTCAGAGATGAATTAGCTAAACATAGCAATTACAAAATTATAGCAGAACAGGGCGGTGAATTTACACAAGCTAAAGGGCAAGAAGTTATGGAATCTTTCCTTAAAACAGGCCAAAAGATTGATATTGTTATTTCCCAAAATGATAATATGTCCTTTGGTGTCATTGATGCCCTTAAAGCAGCAGGCAAAGTACCAGGTAAAGATGTTATTATTGTATCGTTTGATGCTGTCAAAGCAGCTTTTGTAAGTATGATTGCTGGAGAGATGAACGTATCTGTTGAATGTAATCCATTACATGGGCCACGTGTTGCAGAGGTAGTAAAAGCAATTACGGAAGGTAGAGAAGTAGAGAAGATTCAATATGTAGAAGAGGGTATATATCCGGCTGATCGAGCGGCTGAAAGTATAGCACAACGTAGATATTAATAAGAGAGTTTGATAAGCTAGGCTGTTTCTGTTTTACTTTGTTAATCCTCCAAGAGCTTAAAGATAGAAAGATAAATTCTAATAAACGATAAAAGGAATGATAGAGCAATGGACAATTTTTTTATCATTCCTTTATTATTTGGTTTATAAATAAAAGAGTGAGTAGAGCATGTTTTTAGTGTAGGACGAGTAAACTTAAAATTTATTTAAAAAAGAGGTTGACTTATGTAATGAACTAGTGTAATATAAAACAAGTCGTCACCAGTAAGTGATGATAAGAAAACTTACTAACATAAGTAAGGGAAATGAACTTTGAAAACAAAATAGTAACCATAAAACCAGTCGATTCAAGAACTTGCTTAGCAAGTTCAATGAGTACTATTAGTACTAAGTAATAAGTCAGCAACATTAGTTGCATGGACAAACGAACATTTTTTATGAGAGTTTGATCCTGGCTCAGGATGAACGCTGGCGGCGTGCTTAACACATGCAAGTCGAACGAAGCTAAGGGAGCTTGCTCCTGAGGCTTAGTGGCGG
>JAEYNQ010000037.1 GCA_023412455.1 Bacillota bacterium | reverse complement strand
CTGGTAAAACAATAGAGCTTTTCCATAATTCTCAAGACGCAGATGATAAATCATCTTGGGGTGGTCGTGTAAACATAGATTCTAGTTGTTCTATTTATGTGAACATTGACAGTGTAACTGGTGAAGTTAATTCTTTTCGTAGAAGTTCTATGACATCCAATCACCTTATTGCTAATCCTTCTAAAAATCCAGAAGAACTGGAAAAACAAATAGATGCTACCGCAGCTGACATTGTGAAGGGCATTGACAGCAAGGCTAAAGCAAACAGCCAAAAAATTCAGGACCTTATCACTTCATCTGGCTTCATTCCTGAAACCATTCAATCCATTACCTATAGAAGATGTGGTATAGCTATTCATTACGAACCAGTAAGTATCACTCTAGAACCTGCATTTAGTGTCGTAACTACATCTGGTAAAAATTATATAGTCACACTCTCTGAAGACCTTACAAGTATTGAAGGTCTCATGCTTCTTAAGCCTGTCTCTCCATCTAAAACAAGTAAGTTTACTCCATCTCTTTCAGTAGAATAACCCTATGCAAGAGGTCTGAAATCGAATAGGCTCCTCTTATGGTAAACAGTTTAAATACTAAAAACTGTCTGCTATAAGGGGAGCCTATTCCATTTCACCTTATTCCTTCTTTTATACTTTCCAGCAGTATAGCAAAAGATAATGCCAAACACTACCTATTGGTCTAAAAAATGCCTCATAGGCTCTTTCGCATTTTGATTAACTAAATCCATTAATACCTGATAAAATTCAGGATACTCTTTTTTTATCCGTACAATGTACCCATTGCCATCTAAAAAGCAATGTTCAGAATGCCCTGTGCATACGATTGTGTGATCACTCCTTTTTGTCATTTCATATTTTAAAAGAAGTTTAACTCCCTTAAACTCCTCTACAGATACCCAAATTTGTATTTCATCCATAAATCTTGTGCTTGCTCTATATTTACAATCAATCGCAGTTACTGGAGATATAACCCCTGCCTCTTCTAATTTTGCATAGCCCCAGCCCAGTTGTTCTAGAAAATCAACACGTGCTTCTTCCATCCAACGTATATAATTGGAATGATGGGTAATACCCATCTTATCTGTCTCATAATACTGCACTTTATGTATATAGGCCCTCATGACTCACATCCTTACTTCTTGTACTTTTTATCTCTCTTTTATGCTTTGCCCATTGATGATATCTAAAGTAACTGCGTCTAACTCTATGCTTGTTCATTCATCTCATTCACCTTAACACCCTTAATACCCCATGATTTTTCTTATATAGTCGGCAGTATGCTTGTTCTCCAACATCTCCAATAAGCGAAATGCAACTTCGGGGGCTGTTTGTGGACAATAAGACGTAATAATATTTCCATCCACTACTATAGGTTCATTGATTACGGTTACACCTTCATACGTTGCAAGCTCCTTTTGCCTTGCCCCTTCTAAGAAATGATAGGTTGTTGCCCTCCTGCCACTTAATACCCCACTCTTAGCTAGGGCAAATGCTGCTACACAAATGGTAGCAATGGGCTTACCCTGACTATTAAATTCACGAATGAGCTGTGATGTCTTTTTATGGAAGGCCTCCTCACGAAATCCATATTCCTGAAAACCTCCGGGAATAGCAAGAGCATCATAATCCTCTACATGTATTTCATCAATCGTCTTATCCATTACAATAGGTACACCGAATGTACTATATACCGTTTTCTTAAAACCACAGGTTATCACCTGAACATCTACTTTAGCTTCATCTCTTGCCCATCCCAGAACATCAATGAAAACGCTAAACTCCATTGTTTCAAAAGCTTTTAAACATAACACGAGTACTTTCATCTTTCACCTGTCCCCTATCCTTATAACGCGTATAAAGCCCATAGATTAGCAAATAAATGTAATAATTTTTAATTATATCACCCAATTATCAAGTATTATACAGCAGAACCTCCCTCCTTACAACGGCCTCATTTCAAATAGGTCTGTTATGGGTTCTTCTTCCTCGTATTCAACGTATTTACTCTCTTCTCTCATCTGATCCCCTACATAATAATGTTCCAAACCATTTTTATCCTGACCCATCCAGCAGAGAGTATACCTTTTCTCCACAGTGTCTAGAACTACTGTCTTTATCGTTCCAAAATAGGCGCCATAATAATAGCAGGTAAGCCCTTCAGGGTACTTAGTTAGTGCAAAACGAAGAAGCTCTGACTCTTGCTTGACATCTGTTGCCTCCATAAATTTTTCGATGTTTTGATACCTAATTACGGAATTATTCATGGCATAGGGTTCATACTGCTGCAGTGCCTTCAGCACAATATGATTTGTCCCAAATAAATAACTATTCTTTCCTGGCTTCTCCACCTTGAAGGCACTCTGTCCATTTATCGTCTCATACAAAGCTACATTTCCTCCACAATCTGCAAGGTAAAGATTGATATTAAATGCCACTGGAATGTTTTTAAGTAATTCTAGCGCCTCCTCTACATTTTTACAGTTCTCTA
>JAEYNQ010000030.1 GCA_023412455.1 Bacillota bacterium | reverse complement strand
ATTTCAATTGCCATATTTTATATTTACCTTTATCCTTTTATATTTGCTACAATTTGATCTAGTTTTGTATTAATGTCTTTTGCTAAAACTGCATTAGTTTCAAGAAGTGCTTTATTAGTTTGTGATAACTCTTCTAAATGACTTAATAAGCGTTCTTCTCTTACCCTATTGTCTTCTCTATTTTCATTCTGTACTTTTGCTATATAGTAACCAAGCACAGTAACACAAGCAATTGGAAAGCCAACTCCTTGTAATAATTCAATAAAATCCATCTATAAGCCCTTTCTAATAATACTCAATAATTTCAAAGCCATATACAATGCTACTATAGGTTGTTCCTGCTGACATATTCTGAAATACTACTGTGTTGCTATTGCTAATATGAGGAATCACCAACTCTGCTGAACACTTAATTACATTAATTGATGTCTTGTTTGGATCAACTGCTGAAATACTGACTCCAAAAGAATCACTTGCTTCAATCTTATTAATCTTACCTTTATAAGTGGTAATCTTCTTAACTGCTCCTTTATTTGCACTTTGGATGGCACTAATAATTTCATCTTTGATGCTGTTTATATTTTCAACTTTAACTTCCATATTAGTTAACTGCTCTGTAAGCATAATAATTTTCTCTCTTATATCTTCATGAGAATAACTATCTATGTTGTGCTCAGTTAATGACTCTGCTGTCAAATATACTAGGCTATCATCTATAGTTGCTGTAATTTCAGCTGCATTACTTACCATTACTGTGACATGAATTAACTTCTCATTTAGTGAGTCCTTTGAGATATAAGATGTATTTTCTGTATAGCCATACATATAAAGATGCTCTACTCCATCTGTACCCTTAGCATAAATGCCTATTTCACTCCAATTAAAATCACTCTTAATATCTTCAACCTTTAGTACTGCTGAAAGTGTTACTTTACTGCCACTTCTATCTAAGTTATTAATGGGTAAGTTTTGCTTAACACTTATAAGGTTTTCTGCAAATCCTAAATCTCCTTCATACTGACCATCACCTAATTCTATTCTCGTAAACTCTATTGGCTCACCTACTAATGCCTTAGATAATAGCTCCATTCCCTTTACTGTTAAACTCTTATTTTTAAATTCACTCATTCTGACTCCTTATATATTAATCTCATCTGCTGTTCTAATATAAATACCCATATACTTATTAGCTTCTATTGGCTCTAGTGTTGTAATATTTAAAACCAAATTACATGGTATCTTCTTTCTTAAATCCTTATATAAACTTGAAATAAGATGTTCTTTTGAAGATACTACGCTGATTGTTAGTGTGTATTTGTTACAATTCATATCTAATAAAAAATTCCCCTTACCTAATGTGGTATTTAATGTATTAGTTAGCCACATCATAGTAAAAGGAATCGTTGAATTATATTTATTTAAGATATTAAATCTTCTTGTTGCTACATCTTCTGAATAAGGAATACTAAGCATTTTCTCATATCTGCTTAAGCCTTCATCATCTGCTGTCTCTATAAATTGATTGTCTTGTAGTTGTAGTAGCTTATCTCTTAATTTATTTATCTCCACACTAACTGTTGCATCTAACTGTTGAAACTCCTTTATACTGCATATAAACTCTGGTAAATACTTCTTTAGCCTCATATATTAACCACACCTACCAATACTGGCACTTCTTCTCCTGACAGATACAGGTTTCTATCCGAGCCATTGATTTGTGTCCCTTCAATATCAATAATCCCCTCTATCTCTAAAATCCTTGATTCTATTTGGCTAATTCTAACCACTAAGTCATTTTCTGACCAGTTAGCTCTAAGCTCAGTAAAGTAATCCTCAATGACCTGATTCACTCGACTACTTACGTTCTCCCAACTGATCCCCTTAAATGTGAGGTGTGTGGTTATCTCTACTTCTACTTGCCTTGGTGCTTCTACTGTTACTCTATGGCCTATAGGTGCAATACCTAATCCTTCTCCACTATTTTGCACTGGATCAATCAGTGTTTGTACATTCTCAATTAAACTTGTAGAAGGTACATTGTCACTTGAATCAAGTAATTGTAGCTTAACAGTTCCTCCGCCATTCCATGCAGGATAAACCTTAACTTGTCCAACCCCATCAATACTTCCTACCTTCTCTTTATAGTCAGCTATATTTCCACCAAATGCTTCCTTTTCAAAGCTGTTAAAATATCTGCACCTTAATGCATCATCTTGTTCTTCATTTGCACCAAAACTCACCACTTCACCTAATATTGCTGAATTTATGTTCTCTACTGCATCAATATTAATCAAATCACCATCATAACGGTTTCCAATTACACCACTTTGCTCACATCTGAGTAAATATGCACCATCTTGCACTAATTCGGTGACAATATATGTTACTTCTTCTTTACCCCATCTTGAGCCTATTGGTACCTCGTTATCAAAGTACCCTTTTCTAACAGAATGAGTGGCTTGTTTTCTATAAATCCCTCGTTCTGCACATCTTCTTTCTAGGTATTCACCATATGATGTGTCTGCATAAACTCTCTTTTCTAGTTCATCAATATAGAGGTATGCCTCATATAGTTCAGCTACACATGGTGCTATTGCATCAAATAAAAAAGAGCCTTCGCTAGTATCTATACCAGTGTTGACTCGTTGTAATGCCCTATTTAAAAGGCTTTCATATGTGATTGTATTAGACATTAATTGTTACCTCTCCAAATGTTGTATCTACTGTAAAACTGACTTTTAATTTGTCATTTATAAGGTTAATTTCAAAACTATGGCAACGTATAATTCTTTCATTTATCATCAGGCATTCTTGTATTCTTCTTTCTACTTCACTTTTGATGTAGTCATTTTCATAACCCTGTCCTATAAGTTCTTCTAAATCTTGTCCATAGTCCCAGCTGTAAATAGGATAAATGTATCTTTTAGTTAATAGCACCTTATAGATCCACATTTTAAGCGCTGCCTTGCCATCTAAAATTTTACCTGTTAACTGACTAGAATTAAAATCAAATTCATATTCTTTGTAGATATCATTATTTTTACTTTCTACTTGTTCAGATATGAATGGAATTAGACTCATAGATTTATCACCTTACAAAGCACAATATATTTTTGCTTATTGGATGTAGCAACCATTGCTAAGGTATCATCCACATTAAAACTCTTTATATTTTCATTTACCATTAAATCCTCGCTATCTAAAAAAAGCTCACCAATGCCGATAGATAAAGGATTAGTACATTTTACTTTTCCTATCACTACAGCTGATGAGCTACTATTATTTTGTTGTTTTATTATGTTTAAAATTCCGTTGTATGGATTGTGAATTATCTCACTCCTTGCTCTTTATTCTATTATCTTTTTGTCGATCAGCCATGTATTTTTCTATCTCTTCTGTAGTTAACTTTCTAACTCTTGTATCGGGAAATTCATTGTATTGCTCAACTGAAAACACCGGAATCATGCTCTCACATTTTTTATCTTTATTCTTCTTCAAAAATACTTCTAACTCTTCATTGCTTGCAAAAATTTTATAAGCCACTCTTCCGTTGACATTTTTTATTTCATAAATCCCACATGACTTTTTCATTGTATAATCAGCTGTCCTTAAATATAGTTTTGCAATTTCTAATGACTTAAATGGAAAATTCCATCTCCTCACATCACGCTTTTCATCATGATCAATACATATACATCGCCCACACATTCCACAGATATATTGTGTATGCTTCTGCAAGCAATCTATTGGATTAAGTAATGGCGTAATTCTATTATTATCACTATAACATTCTTCACACATACTTTTCCTCCCCATAAATATTACTTTGTCAAGACTAATTATACTATGTTTTTTCTTGATTACCATTATATTTGTGTATTGTAACAAACTAAATTAATAATCACTTGATACTGCCCACCGCTCCACTCATGTTCATCTGATTCAATATAAAAAGAACTCTCCAACTTATAGATTTTTCCTATCACTACAGTTGATGAGCTATTATTATTTTGCTGTTTTATTATGTTTAAAATTCCGTTGTATGGATTAATAATTTTTTTCTTTCTATAATCAAAACTATTCTACTATGGGTATATCATATCTAAAACAAACATTATTATCAAAAATATGGGGAAAATTATTTGGACAGATTTATCAATAAATTCTCTCTCTTCTAAGAATCTCTTTTTTATCAGCCTGCTCTCTAGCAACCATATTGCCATAATCAAAATCAAATATCCCACGGAATAAATTTTATCTTCAATAAAAATATTTAGTGCTAATATTATTGCTGTTAGTATATTATTTAATATCCAAGCTACCTTATACTTCTTACGCATATTATCACCCCATAATTTTAACAGAATTTTCATTTTTTATTATATACTAGTATCTCTTTTATTTATAGCATAAATTCATTTTCGATAGGTATTGCCCATTATTCCACTCATGCTCATCTGACTCAATATAAAAAGAACCCACCAACTTAGTTAATGAGTCCTCTACTCTAATTGCTTTACCACTAAGACAACCTGTATTTCCTTTTACCGTTACCTGTGCCTCCCTTGCTATGCCTTGTAACATACTTTGTGCTACAGTTTTTGCCTGTTTATCTTCCTCTTTTACGTAAATCTCTTGAAAAACACCAACTAAGCTAATAAGCTCATCATTCTGTACTACACCTAAATACTGGTCGTTCTCATCATAAATCTTAACCTTATTAACCACACCTTCTGCATTCTCTGAGTAGGCACTCTCCAGAATATTGGAATCTGCTTTTAGGGTATAATCTAGTACCTTCGTTCCTACTTCTTCCACGTAAAGCTTTCCCTGCTTCATGGTAATGTGATATTTCTTTTTATTCTGCTTACTCGCACTCTCATAAGCTGACTTAATAATTTCATACATTCCCATATTGCTACATAGCATCTTTTGGGATACGCCTGTACTAGCTAGCTTACCTATACTAATACCTAAATCATTACAAACCGTCCTAGTAATAGATTCTGCTGTTTTATTCTTAAAGTTATACGTGCCTTTACTCTTTGAAAGCCTAATCGCATCATCATAACAGGTTATTTGTATAGTTCCCTGCTCACTTAGTCTTTCATTATAAAGTACTTTACCTCTAAATAATTCCTCACCTGTATTATCATAAAGGTACACAGTATCACCAATATTAGGATATATTTTAGGAGTGTAGTAATCATGCAAAGGATATAAAAACTGTAGTTCTAATACCCTTGCAATTTCTGACATACTACCACTCCATCTAATCTCACTTATCATATTGGTTACATCAATAATTCCTACCTTATTTTTTAGCATTACCTTTGGCATTAAATCACCAACTTCTGTCCTACATAAATCTTATCAGGATTAGTAATGTTATTCTTCTGTGCTATAGCTTTATAATTAGAGCCTTCACCAGTTACTTTCTTTGCAATAAGCCATAGGGTATCACCTTTTTGAACTGTATAGTGAGTAGCCAGGGACTTAGTTTCTCGCTGTGTAGTGGGTGTGGTTAATAGAGTTCTACTGTTTGTAGTTAAAGTATTACTTGAAGGTGTTTTAATAAATTTATATTCCTTAACCTCTAAAGTAAAATAGACATCTCCTGTGCCATCTACTTCTGAATAAATGAGGCTTTCTATAGCCATTGCATAATTAATAGGTGTACCAGTCACAATCACTCTAATAGGCTTTCCTGAGTCTTTCCATTTAAGTAATTGTTTAATATACTCATAAGGTTTTTGAAAATCTCTATACAAGCAAAAGAAATATTGCTGATTTGGGAAGAAGCTCTCTATCGTCATGCTCACTAAACCAGTTTTACCAATTAAATTAATTTCACCTAACTCATTAATATTAACTGTTGTGTTTTGATGAGGTATAGTTACCTCAAAGTAAGAAGGAATGATTGGTAATCTTATTCTCTCCTTATTGTTATTAAATGATAAATAATAATCCATCAAACCTCCTTATGCCATATTTAATGCGTGTTTCT
>JAEYNQ010000292.1 GCA_023412455.1 Bacillota bacterium | reverse complement strand
TTACAAAGGCAGCAGATGTTGGCGCAGATTTAGTAGGTAAAGTGGAAAAGGGGATTCCAGAAGATGATCCTAGAAATCCAGCAGTTATCGCAGACAATGTAGGAGATAATGTAGGGGATGTGGCAGGACTAGGCGCAGATTTATATGAATCTTATGTAGGTTCTATTATTTCATCATGTGCATTAGCTGTAGCAGCAGGGTTAGGAATGAAAGGTGTAGTTATTCCTATGTTAGTAGCAGCTATAGGGGTTATTGCATCTGTCTTAGGTACCTTCTTTGTAAAGACAGGAGAAAAAGCATCTCAAAAAGTGTTACTTCGCGCATTACGTAAAGGCGTTTATTTTTCAGCTATAGTGATTATGATAGCCGCCTATTTCCTTGTTATCAATGTGTTGGGAAAAGAATACTTAGGTGTTTACTTTGCTATTTTAAGTGGACTCATTGCAGGTATAGGCATAGGCTTTTTTGCAGAATATTTTACAAGTAGTCAATATAAACCTACAAAGCAGTTAGCGGAGTCTGCTAAAACAGGATCAGCTACAGTTATTATCAGTGGTATTTCTGTAGGCATGCTTTCTACTTCCATACCTGTTATTATTGTAGGTATTTCTGTTATTATAAGTTATCTTTTAGCAGGTGGTACAGATAATTTCAATATGGGGTTATATGGTATTGCTATCTCAGCAGTAGGTATGCTTTCTACTCTAGGAATTACATTAGCTACAGATGCTTATGGACCTGTAGCAGATAATGCAGGTGGTATTGCAGAAATGGCTGGACTTGAAAGTGTTGTAAGAGAAAGGACAGATGCACTAGACTCATTAGGTAATACAACAGCAGCTACAGGTAAAGGTTTTGCTATTGGTTCAGCAGCTCTTACTGCTTTAGCCTTTATTGCAGCCTACAAAGACTCTATTGAATTATTAGTAAAACAAAGAGGCTTAGATTTTGCTTTTGATTTATCGATTATTAATCCACAAGTATTAATAGGATTATTTGTAGGAGGTATGGTAACCTTTGTATTTGCAGCTTTTGCCATGAACTCAGTAAGTAGAGCAGCGGGAAAAATTGTTATAGAAGTACGAAGACAGTTTAATGAAATTCCAGGACTCATGGAAGGAGAAGCTAAGCCTGACTATGCAGCTTGTGTGGATATTTGTACGAAAGCATCTCAACAAGAACTTGTTAAAATAGCCCTATTAGGTGTAGCATCTCCTTTAGTAGTTGGTCTTTTATTAGGACCTAATGGTGTAGCAGGACTGCTAGCAGGAGCAACAACAACAGGGTTTATCCTAGCTGTTATGATGGCTAATGCTGGTGGTGCATGGGATAACTCTAAGAAATATATTGAAGAAGGAAATTTAGGTGGTAAGGGTTCTGATGCGCATAAAGCAGCTGTAGTAGGTGATACAGTAGGAGACCCATTTAAGGATACCGCAGGGCCAGCAATTAATATCTTGATTAAACTTATGGCGATGGTATCAATTGTATTTGGTATGTTTATTTTAACTTGGTCAATACTTTAGAAATTAATCATTAAGAATGAGAAATGATATAAAAGAGGTTGCTTTTAAAAAAGCAGCCTCTTTTGTGTAACATAAGAAAATACTATTGCTGTACTTTAGACAAATTTAGGGTTTATTAAATGGGGTGTGAATCTGACTAGATATATTTGTAAAGAAAAAGTAATATCACAGAAATAGATTGAAAAATTAAAAATGATACTATATATTTAAGTTTAATTTATTGAAAATAAAGATATATTAAAACGAAGGTATGAAATAAAGGGGGAGAATAAATGAAGCAATTAAAATTAATAGGAATGTTATTGGGGATAGGAATGTTATTTTCTAGCATAAATGTTTTAGGTGCATCCAAAGTGGATGAAACTAGACTTGTGCAAATGACAAGTGAGGCAGAATATTTGCAGTTACTAAAGGATAAAAATATTTTAGTACCATCTGAACAGCTTAATGAATATCAGATTACAAGGGGACTTGAGAATGTTATACCAAATACACAAGATATAGCAGCTACTAGTGAAGCTACCAGTAGTGCAGGAGTGGTTGACTATTCAAAAACAAACGTGCAAGTAGAAGGGGTAGACGAAGCAGATACTCTAAAAAATGATGAGCGTTACATTTATAAGATTATTGATAATAGTAGTATTGTTATTATGGATACGAAGCCTAACTTACATATAGAAGGGAGAATTAAGCTCAATAAATCTGAAGCTAATAACTATTACTTTGAGAATATGTTTTTAGAAGGAAATAGGCTCATTGTCTTAGGAACGGAAAGAAGACCTTATGAACCTAGAAAAACCCCTATTACTTTTCAAAATAAAATAATAAAAGAGATTCGAAGAGCGTATACGCATATTAGAATTTATGATGTCACCAATAAAAATGCACCTCAGTTAGTACGTCAAGTTTCAGTTCAAGGCACACAACAAGCCATTAGAAAGATAGGAGATACACTCTATCTAGTCAATAATAATCCAATGACACAAAAGGCTATTAATGTATGTACAACAGATGACTTATTACCAGCTTACAAAGACAGTCTATTAGGAGATGAAGTACAGCTTTTAAATCCTAATCAAGTGTATGATGTGCCTTGGATAAAACCTAGGTCTATGCCGCATATTACTATTATAGCGAGCATTCATTTAAAAGAAAGTAAAAATATTGAAATGAAAATGCTTCTAGGTAATGTTAATGAAGTTTACATGAGTAAGGACGCATTATTTTTAGAAATACCAGGTGAAGTTAATACGATTAATCGTTTTAATGTTGAGAAACAAACCTTAAACTATGCAGGTACAGGTGTAATAGATGGTTATCTCTACAACCAATTTGCTATGGATTTATATGAGAATTATTTGCGCGTTGCAACTACTGGACGTGATGCTAAAACCTATGAAACCACTAATAACCTATTTATTTTTGATAAAGATATGAATAAGGTCAGTAGCCTAACTGGTTTGGCACCTACTGAGCGTATATATAGTGCCAGATTTGAGGGGAAAACAGGATATTTGGTAACTTACAAACAAACGGATCCTTTATTTGTAATAGATTTAAGTGATCCCAAGTTACCTAAGGTCAAAGGTGAACTTAAAATACCAGGAGTAAGTACTTATCTTCATCCCATATCTGATAAATTGGTAGTAGGTATAGGTATAGCGACTATGGATGAGGATGAAGAGGCTTATAAACATAAGAATCCATCACTTATTCAAGCAGGTATTAAACTATCACTTTTTGATGTAAGTAATCCTAATGCACCAAAAGAAGTTAATAAAATCATCTTAGGAACACAGGGAAGTTATAGTAGCGCTCAATACAATCATAAAGCGGTTACTGTTCATAAAGGCAAGAGTATGTTAGCCATACCAGTTAACATTATTTATAATGCCTCTAGAGGACTAGAGAATTTTGAAGGAGCGTATGTATTTGCAGTAGAAGATGGCAAATTAGTAGGGAAGGCTAAACTAGGTAAATTAAATGAAAAACAAGGTAATAGCTATTATTATAGGTATGGTTATGGAGAGGATAGAGTTTGTTATATAGGTGATAAACTTTATTATTTATATGATGATAAGATTAATGAATATGACATAGAGAATTTCAAACGTTTACAAACACTCAATTTAAAGAATGTATTATTTGACTAAATTTAGAATTATACTATAATATAAATAAATGATGATTGTATTTTAATTAAATAAAAGAAAGCAAGGGAGCTTGTGAAGCAAGCTGAGAGGAAGTCATCTAACTTCGACCTTTATAACCTGATTTGGATAATACCAGCGAAGGGAGCGGATTATGAATTGATATAAGGTCATGCCCTAGTGGTGTGGCCTTTTTAATTTATTATGATAAGTTAATTTAAAAGATATGGGGAGGAACGATAAGATGTTTAAAGGAATGATTGATGAAGTGAGAAAGGCACAACCTCTTATTCATTGTATTACCAATTATGTGACGGTGAATGATGTAGCCAATATGGTGCTGGCAGTAGGAGGTTCGCCGATTATGGCAGATGATTTAGAAGAAGTAGAAGAAATTACAAGTCTATGTAAAGGGTTGGTTATTAATATAGGTACTTTGAATCAGAGAACAACAGCTTCTATGTTGGCAGCAGGGAAGATGGCAAATAAGCTGGGGCATATCGTGGTACTTGATCCAGTAGGTGTAGGAGCCTCCAAATTACGTACAGAAATAGCTAAGCAGTTACTAAGGGAAATACGATTTGATGTTATTCGTGGAAATGTTTCAGAAATTAAAACTTTGGCACTAGGAAGTGGAGATACACAAGGCGTGGATGTGGCAAAAGGAGATGTGGTAACAGAAGATAACCTAGAAGAAATGATAAGTCTTGCAAGAGATTTAACTCAGAAGACAGGGAGTATTATTGCGATTACAGGTGCAATCGATTTAGTAGTTAATGAAGAAAAGGCTTATGTTATTTATAACGGACATCCCTTAATGGCAAAAGTAACAGGAACAGGTTGTATGCTCACTAGTGTGATAGCAACATATGTAGCAACTCATAAGCTAAATAAAATAGAAGCAACAGCAGTAGCTCTCAGTATGATGGGCTACTGTGGTGAAACGGCTTATGAAAAATTAAGCCAATTGCAAGGAGGAACATCCACTTATAAGATGCTTCTTATAGATGGAATGAGTCAAATAACAGATGAAAAGTTAAAGGAGGGGAAGAAAGTTGCAATTAGATAGTAAAAAGTTGTTACTTTATGGAGTAACTGATAGAAGTTGGATAGGGGAAAACTGCCTTAGTGACCAAGTAAAAGAAGCATTAGAAGGTGGAGTTACCTGTATGCAGCTTAGAGAAAAAACACTTTCAAGAGAGGCTTTCATTGAAGAGGGAAAAAAGATTAAGGCACTTACAGATTTACATAGAGTTCCCTTTATTATAAATGATGAAGTGGATGTAGCACTAGCCATAGATGCAGATGGCGTTCATGTAGGGCAGGAGGATATGACAGCAGAAGATGTGCGTGAGCGGATAGGGAAGGATAAAATATTAGGCGTATCCGTTCGTACTGTAGAACAAGCCCTACTAGCTCAGTCACAAGGTGCAGATTATTTAGGGGTAGGTACGATATTTGTGACCTCCACCAAATTAGATGCAGAGCATGTCTCTATGGAAACACTTCAAAACATTTGTGAAGCAGTGGAGATTCCCGTTGTAGCCATAGGAGGTATCACTAAAGAGAATCTATATGAACTTCAAGGAACAAAAATAGCAGGAGTAGCAGTCGTATCTGCTATTTTTGCAAGTAAAGATATAAAAGGGGCGACTAAGGAACTTAGAGAACAGGTAGAACAATTATTAATTAGGTAAAGGCGGAGAGTAGATGAAAAAAATATTAACAATAGCTGGTTCAGATTGTAGCGGTGGCGCAGGAATTCAAGCAGATATGAAGACTATTACAGCACATAAAATGTATGGGATGAGTGTGATTACAGCATTAACAGCCCAAAATACGACAGGGGTTTATGGGGTACTAGATATAGAGCCTGCCTTTGTAGGTGCTCAGTTAGATGCCATTTTTACAGATATTATACCTGATGCAGTGAAGATTGGAATGGTATCTAACCCAAGGATTATTGAAGTTATTGCTCAAAAAATACAAGCATATGATATAAAAGCTATCGTTTTAGATCCCGTG
Organism: Bacillota bacterium; assembly: GCA_023412455.1. Classification (GTDB taxonomy): domain Bacteria; phylum Bacillota; class Clostridia; order Lachnospirales; family Cellulosilyticaceae; genus Sporanaerobium. Next base: position 6,617 of record JAEYNQ010000292.1, on the reverse strand, counting down.
ATGGTAGCAACAAGTGGTGGTAAATTATTAGGGGAAGATGCAATATCTATATTAGTAGAAAAGCTTCTACCTCTAGCAACTTTGATTACCCCTAACATTCCAGAAGCAGAATGTCTATGTGGTTTTTCCATTGAGCGCAAGGAAGATATGGTAAAGGCAGCACAGACAATTTCTAAGAGTCTGCAAGGGGCGATCCTTATAAAAGGGGGACATTTTACAGAGGGAGCAGATGACTTACTTTATGTAGCAGGAAAAGAAGTTTGGTTTACAGGAAAAAGGATTACCACAAATAATACCCATGGAACAGGTTGTACTTTATCTTCAGCTATTGCCTGTCATTTAGCAGAGGGGCTTCCTTTAGCTAAAAGTGTAGAGTATGCCAAGGCTTATGTCAGCGGCGCACTAGAAGATGATTTAAACCTGGGGAAAGGAAATGGGCCACTTAATCATTGTTATAGATTATAATTGAGCAGTATTTTATAGCTTATAAAAACCTCCAATAAATACCTAGTAGGTGCAGGCTACTTGGTGTCTATTGGAGGTTTTTACTTGCTTTGTTTATAAATTTTCTGAGAAAACTCATTATTGGTGGCAAACTTTTGATTGTGTTATAAGAAGATTTGTGCTGAATTTCTTATGGGTGTTTTTTGTGCATGATATTTATTTTTATATGTGGCTTCCAATATGATTTTGGTGAAGCGTACAGAATTAGTATGGCACAATTGGGTAAAAAAATACATTTTTAGGTTATACAACAGGTAATGTATATGACTAAGGTCATATGCATTTATGACTAAAGCATATGACCTTGGCTAGTTATCAAGGGTGCTACTTTTATTTAGAATAGAAGTAGATAGAGGGGGAGAAAAAATGCAGATTTTATTAAAGTATACAATGAAGTCGATGTTAGAAAAAAAATCTAGGACTTTCTTAATTATATTAGCTATTAGTTTAGCTGGGGCCTTATTTTTGGCATCTAGCCAGCTTTCAGATAGTATTGCAAAAATGTATGAAAATAATATGCGTCAAGAAATAGGATCTGTGGACCTTGTTATTAAATCAGATCAACATTCTCCGTCGCCTTTTTTGAATGCAAATTTAATCAAAAATTTAAATCAAGGGAAAGTCATTCCTTATATAAGTAGTATGGGTACTTATAAAAGGGATTACAGTACTTATGAGAATATAGGTATTAATGGTTATAATTTAAAGGATTATAGAGCCACTAATAAACTAGAATTAGTGGACACTAGTCAGTTAGAGCCTTTTACAGGCCCTAAGATTATTATTAGTGAAAAGACAGCCAAAGCGTATCAGGTAAAAGTGGGAGAAAGTTTAACCCTTAAAATAAATGGGATTAATCGTAAGCTGATGGTTGCAGGGATTGCAAAAAGGCAAGGGATCTTTGCAGGAGAAGGCAGTGGGGCTACCAGCATAATGCCACTAAAAACTTTAAGTGAGTATATAGGAGGTGGTGGTAAGCCCACAGCCCTTTACATTGATTTACAGAAAGAGGATAGGGCAGATATAGTTATTGAAATGCTCAAACAGGTTTACCCACGTTATAGTGTAGAAACAGTTATAGATCCAGATGATTTTAAAGAAAGAATTGCATGGATGACAGACCCATTTATGCTTATGACTTTAATGGTCATTTTTATGAGTGCCTTTATTATTTATTCCTCTTTTAAGGTAATCATGTTAGAGAAACTACCTATTATGGGAACTTTTAGAAGTATTGGAGCAAGTAAAAGGAAGATGAACCAAGTCTTATTAATAGAAACGTGCTTTTATGGTGTAATAGGAGGAAGCATTGCAGTTGTGTTGGGAATAGGTATTCTGTATGTTTTAACTTTAGTCTTATCGGCTTCTTCAATGTATGAGGTGACGGGTAAGGTGGAGTTAAGTATAACTGTAGTAAGTTGTGTGATAACGTTTGTAATTGCTAATGTGATTGCCTTTGTAAGTACACTGATACCTATTTTAAGCACTAATCGTATCCCTTTAAAAGACATTATCTTAAATATAAGAGTCCATAAAACACAAAAGCGTTTAAAAAGTTGCATATGGGGAAGTGCATTTATTGTGGGGGGGTTTATCTTAGGAAGAATGGAAAGTCAGACATTAGGAACGATTTACGCTATAGTAGCTATTTTTATGATTATTATAGGAATGATTAAAGTTTTGCCCCTTTTTGTTGTTTATAGTGCAGGACTATTAGAAAAATTATTAGAAAAAATATTTGGCAATCTAGGAAGCTTAGCCAGTAAAAATATTAAGAAAAATAAAAGTACCTTAAATAGCATGACCTTAATTACTATTGGAATTAGCATTTTGCTGATGATTACAACCCTAACACAAAATGTGTCAGACCAGCTTCTTAATTTCTTTGATGGAAACTTCCAATGTGAGATATGGATACAAGGACCTGAGTTAGATGCTCAAGCGGTAAGAATGATTAATCGTACAGAGGGGGTTAAAGAAACATTAAGTTTTATGGAGGATTTTTCAATCAGAGTAAAAGCTTTTGAAAATAGAAAGATTGCTATTGAAGCATATGAAAATACAGATTTCTTAGCTTTTAAAAACTATAGTATTTTAGGAGATGAAATAGAACTTATTAATAAGCTTCAAAAAGGTAGATATATGCTGGTAAGCGAGGATTTACGAAAAAAGTATAATCTTCAAGTAGGCAATAAGGTAAGTTTGAGCTTTGAAAAGGGTGACAAGGCTTATGAAATTATAGGTTTTATGGATACCATTTGGGAGAGTGGCACACTTTGTTTATTACCCTTTAAATATTACAAAAGAGATGCAGAAAAGAATAACTTTGATTGTGTGCAAGTCAATCTAGAAAAAGGATATGAGGAACAAGAAGTTGTAGAAAATCTAAAAAATGCTTTTAAAGAAAAACAAACAGATATTTATACCACTCAGGAGCTTAAAACTTGGAATGAAGAGAGTAATAGTTCTTTAATGAATATGATTAGTGCTTTTGCTATTTTAGCGATGGTAATTGGTGTGATTGGGGTAGTGAATAACTTACTTATTAGCTTTATTGAAAGGCAACAAAGCATAGCTGTATTACGTTCTATTGGAATGAGCAAAAGACAAGTACTTGGAATGATTTTTATAGAGGCACTTGGTGCAGGCTTGATTGGAGCTAGTGCAGGAATTTTGGGAGGGATATTAGTAATGCTAAATATGGATGCAGTCTTAGGTGCCCTTAATTTACCTATAAAGATGGAGATTATCCCACAACTGTTTACTAACTATGTATTAGGTGGTGCACTAATTACTTTATTAGGTTCTATTTTACCAGCTAGAAAAAGTTCAAAGCTACAGATTATTGAAGCTATCAAATATGAATAAACAAGATAGGGGGCAAAAAGATGACAGAGATTATCATTGAAACCAAGGGGTTATGGAAGAGTTTTGATTTGGGACAGGAAAAGGTTCATATCTTAAAGAATATTGATTTAGTAATAAAAAAGGGTGGGTTTTATTCAATTATGGGTCCTTCAGGTTCAGGAAAAAGTACCTTACTCTATCTCTTAGGTGGCTTAGATAAACCAAGTAGTGGAAGTATTCAAGTAAATGGAAAAGAACTTATATCAATGAAGGATCAAGAAGAAAGTGTGATGAGAAGGCGAGATATGGGATTTGTATTTCAGTTTTATAATTTAATTCCTAATTTAACAGTGGAAGAAAATATTATGCTACCTTTGTTACTAGATGGGAAAAAGCTAAAGCATTACAAAGATAGATTAGAAGAATTATTAGAGAAGGTAGGTCTTATGGAAAGAAAAAAATATACCCCTAGAGAACTCTCAGGAGGACAACAGCAAAGAGTGGCAATTGCTAGGGCACTGATGGCAGATCCAGAGCTTATTTTAGCAGATGAGCCTATTGGAAATCTGGACAGTAAAACAGGGATGGAGATTATGGAACTTCTTCAGAGAATTAATAAAGAAGAAGGGAAGACCATTGTGCAGGTAACTCATTCTAGAGAGGCAGCAAACTATGGCACGCATATGATTTTTGTAAAGGATGGGCAAATTAGACAGCCTGAAGCAATCAAAAAGCAAGAGGCAGTAGTTTAAAATAAAGGGGAGAATGAAGATGAAAATAAGCAGGATAAGTATGAGCCTAGGGATATTAATGCTAGGTGTATTAACTGGATGTGGTGAAGCCGTCAAAGCTAATATGGAGGAAATACCACAGGTAGTAGAGACTACTGGGCAAATAGAAGCTTGGGGCGAAGTAAAGGGAGAGGTCATTAAGGAGATCTATATAGATTTTCCAGCTATAGTAGAGGAGATTAGTGTAAAAGAAGGACAGTTGGTCACTAAGGGAGAAAAACTAATGACCTTTAATGCCAACCCCTATAAACAATCCATTCTTATAAAAGAAAAGGAAGCGGCATTGGAAAAGATAAGTTCCGATGGAGCGCTTACTGACTATATGGGACAAAGTAAAAATATAAATGCTTTAAAAGAGGAGTTAAATCTTTTAGAAAAAAGTATAAATGACCCACAAGACCCTGAACGATTAAGTATAGAAAGTGGGCTTACAGAAGCAAAAGGTCAATTAGGGGAGTTACTTGCAGACTATAAACTTCAAAAAGACTTATTAGAAGTAGGAGGAACCAGTCAAAAGGCTTTAACTGACTTAGAGATACAAAAAGTAAATCTAGAAAATCAAGTAGCAACCTTAGAGGCTAAAAAAAATAATTGGAGTAAACAAAAGTTAGTGCAAATTGAAAAGGTAAAGGCCCAAATTGCCACTACTCAAGATGCACTTACCAATACTCAAAAGGGGAATGGAACAATCAAAGAAACCCAGAACCTTAAGGATGAAGTCAGTACTTTGCAAATTGAAATGATGAAGGATAAGCTGGAAAAGAGTTACCTTAAAGACCAAACCATTATTTGTGACTTAGAAGAAGCTATTGTTTCAAAAGTTAATGTAACACTTGGTTCAAGACTAGGAGAAGAAAGTGGCAGTGTACTTCGCCTTATTGATAGAAGCAGTCTAAAGATTACAGCTCATGTGCCAGAAGAATTTATAAAATCAGTAGCCTTAGGCAATAAGGTAGAGATTGTACCTTATACAGATAAAACAGTAACGCTCTCTGGAAAAGTTACAGCTATTTCTAATGAAGCTGTCAAAGAAAATGGAGAAACGGTAATTAATATAGAAGTAACGCCTGATGAAGCCAGTGAGTATTTACAAGCAGGCTATGGCGTGGATGTGTTTATATCTGAATAATAACATAACTGCTATATAGGTTGGCTTTATACGTTATTATATGAACACCTCAGTGGTTCTAGCTGTTTAAAGAATTGTGGAGATGGATGTAGATGTAAAAATATTAAAAAAATAATTAAAGTTGAAACAAGTTATTGTAACAAGCTATAATAAGATTAAAAATAGACATAAAGGAGCCCTAAGTATGAATCAATTAGAGCGCTATATGATTTATATTACTAGCCCTATCTTATTATTGACTGTTTTTTATGCCATGATCGTCAATACAGAAAGTTTAGGATGGCTATATATCCCCATTATTTTAATAGCCATACTTCTTATTTATATGGAATTATTTATATTGCCTAATACTAAACAAGCAAGGAGTTTCTGGGGACTTCTTGTTTGTCTTTATATTGGTAATCTATCCATAGGACTATTTGAAGGTAGAAGTACTTATCATATTTATAACTTTTTCTTGCTGTTTGCCCTTATGCGTTATAGGGGACGGGGAAAGGCTGCTATTCTTTTGGGCATAGACATCATTATGATAGGGTTTGTTTTAGCCCATCAAATGTCTATTAGTGAAACCTATTTTTTGACGTATTTAATTTGGATTAGAAATTACGGCATTGTTTTCTTGGGACTTGCTATTTTGCACTATATGGTAATACAAAATCAAGAATTAGCTAGGGCCAAGCAAGAGCTTATTGAAAAGAATTTGGACTTAGAGTATACCTATGACCAACTAAAAAGAGCATATAATGATTTAGAGGATTTTACCATTATGAAAGAGCGTAATAATATGTCTAGAGAAATGCATGATACAGTAGGACATACTTTAACCACCTCCTTAGTAGAGATAGAGCTTTGTAAGATGCTAGGTAAAGAAAATGAAGAGTTAAGTAGTCGGCTAGAACATATTAGCAGTCAAATAAGAAAAGGTCTAGGGGATTTACGGATGACTGTGCGTCGGTTAAAGGAAGATTTAGACTGGGAACAAGAAATCTATGCCATCGGTGAGCGGTTAAGTGGGTATACGGATATTAAAGTAAAATATATGATAGAAGATTTAAAAGGCATTGAGACAAAGGTATTAAGATGTGTTTATCGTATTATTCAAGAGGGAATTACGAATGGGATCAAACATGGGGATGCCACAGCCTTTATGATTGAAGTGAAAAAAGATAAGCATACCTTATATGTTGAACTCTTAGATAACGGTAAAGGTGCTATTATGTTTAAACAAGGCTTTGGTTTAAGTGCTATGAGAGAAAGAGTAGAAGCACTAGGTGGGAGTATTCAATTTGAAAGTTATAAAGAGGAAGGGTTTACAGTGCAGGCACAAATTCCATTAATAGAGGAGA
>JAEYNQ010000191.1 GCA_023412455.1 Bacillota bacterium | reverse complement strand
GTGAGAGAAAATAGGACAGCTATTCGTTAATTAAGGTATAAGGACTTAAAGGAAAAGAGGAGTGAGAAGATGTTCAAAACTCAGTCGAGTAACTATATTGGACGTTTGAAAAAAAGAAAGGAAGAAGCACTAGAATTTGTTATAGACCAGTACCTAGGACTTGTAAAGGGATGTGTGACAAAGGTATTAACCGCTATGGGAGAAGAAGATAGAGAGGAATGTATCAATGATGTGTTTCTTGCCATATGGGAGCATGCGGATCAATTTAATGGAGAAGAAGTAGACTTCAAGAAGTGGGTTTATCGTATAGCCAAATATAAAGCTATTGATTACTACAGAAAATTTGCTAAGACACAAGGAAAAGTCATACCCTTTTGTGAAGAAGAGCATCTCGAAGAAGCTTATCAAGGAGGACAACAAGGCCCTTTAATAGTTGCTTTTCAGACAAGTTCTGTAGAAAATGTAGTACTTGATAAAGAACAAAAAGAAGAAGTTTTAGAACTCATTAGGACGCTAGAGCCTCTTGATCAACAAATATTTATATTGAAATATTTTTTAGAAATGAAGTCAGTGGAAATAGGGAGGCAACTTCACTTAAGTCAAACAGCAGTAGATAATCGGCTTTATAGAGGAAAGAAAAAATTAGATAAGAGAGTAGCTAACGCTTAGAGGAGGTACCTGATGAAAGAAATTTTTAGCACATTTGCGCAAGTTGAAACCAGTGAAGAAGAGCTTAAAGAAATGGAAACCATAGAAGAAGAGATAACGGATCTAGAAAAAGCAAGAGTTAAGGCTTCACTTAAAAAGAGGATAAATAAGAAGAAGGCTCAAAGAGGGAAGATGGTAGCAGCTGTTTTAGGGGGAAGTCTTTTAGCAGGAGTTTTTGGGATGGGAATTGTTACGCCTAGCTATGCAGCAGGAATCCCTATTATAGGAGATATCTTTAGATTTTTAGATAATGGAAGAACAGGCTCCTATGAGCTTTACAAAGAAAATGCCAATGAAATTAATGTAACAAAAGAAGATAAAGGTATAGAAGTGACTATTAGAGAGGCTCTCTTTGATGGACGCACCATTTATTATACTTATGAGATAAAGGCAGATAGAGATTTAGGGGAGCAGCCTTATTTAGGTATAGGACCAACCTTTGCTGTCAAGGGTTATAGGGAAGGAATGACAGGAAGCATGACGGTTAAAAAGGTAGGGGAAAACACTTATGTAGGACAGGAGAGCCATAGCTTACATGAGACCTATGAAAAAGTACAGTGTAAATGGACTATTAAAGAGCTTGTTATGAGAGAGGGAGAGAAAGAAGAAGTCATTAAAGGCAACTGGCGATTTGACTTTAAACTACAAGCTATTAAAGGAGAAAGGCAAGAGCTCACCCAAAGTGTAGAAAAAGAGGATTTCAAAGTGACCCTAGAAGCACTTTATCAAACCCCTATTTCCTTTAGAATAGAATATAGACAAGAAGTGCCAGAAGCCTATCGGACAGAGTGGGATGATGTGACAACGTCTATCCAAGTGAGAGATAATCTAGGCAATAGCTATCTAGGGGAAGCAAATGGAGGACATGGAAATATATATACAGGAATTATGCAGTTTAGTAATACCTTTGGCAAGCTTCAAGAAGGTGCTGAGGAACTCATTATTACGCCTACTATTTACTGTGGCACCTATACGGGAGGCGTTGCAATGAATGAGGGAGGTGAAGAGGTAGAAATGGTACCAGAAAATGTGAAAGAACCTAGGAGAATACAATTAGAAGAGTTATGCATTTCATTAAAGTAATAAAATCTCTCATCTGAAATATTACAATGAATAGATCTGGAAGAATAGATACGCAGAATGTATTTCACTAAAAGAAGCTATTACAAGAATGAGGCAAGCCTAGTAAAGGAATTCAGCATATAAGGTCCTATGAGTTAAAAAGGCAACGCAAAAGATAAATAAACTGCGTTGTCTTTTTAATGCTACAAATTAATACATAATCCCTCCTCTACGAAAAACAAGTGACTATTTTCTACAATATGTTATAATATAATAAATAAATAAAAATTTTTATAATATAATAAACTCAACTTTCCCATCACTAAAAATACTTGAAAACCTTGCAACTTCTATGTCACGAAAGAAATATTAAGATTATTGAAAAAAATACACCTTCTGTTTGATATAATGTAGTCACCACAACAACAATTTCAAACAAGAAAGGTGTATATATACATGATATATCCAGAAAACTCATCTGAAAAGAGTCAAATTAAATTTCTTCAAACTTTTAAAGTCCTAGAGATTGCTAAACTACTTCGCCAAGTAGGTATTAATAAAAGTACTGGCATTTCTGCTTATGAGGTTTTTAAAACACTTATATTGCTTGTTTTTGAAGGAAAAACCCTCTATCAGTTTCTCAACTCAAAGCGTAAAGATCAAATAGCATCTAAAAATACGTATTATCGCTTTTTAAATTGTAGTACCTTTAACTGGCGACGTTTTCTCTTACTACTTGTGTCAAAGGTTATCACTTTCTTTTCTGATCTCACCAATGCTAAGCGCGTTAAGGTTTTTATCCTTGATGATTCGGTTGTTACAAGAAATCGCAGTAAATCCGTTGAACTCATGGCACGCGTTTATGATCATGTCTTTCATAAGTATCAAAAAGGATTTACAATGCTTACTCTTGGTTGGTCAGATGGATACAGTTTTTTACCTGTTGATTTTGCAATGCTTTCATCTAGTAGTGAATCCAATCGTCTAGTAAAAATTTCTGATTCTATTGATAAACGAACAAATGGCTATAGGCGTAGAAATGAAGCGATGCAAAAGAAACCTGAAGTAGCCATAAAACTTATCCAAAACGCATTAAAGCAAGGTATTTCAGCTGATTATGTGCTAATGGATACTTGGTTTACAAATGAACCAATGATCAAGAATGTTTTAAACGAAGGACTTCATGTAATAGGCATGGTTAAACAACTCAAACAGAAATATCACTATCAAGGGCATTCATGTGATCTTAAGGAACTGCGAACGCTTTTGCCAAAGAATACAAAAAGCGATCTTCTTGGTGAAGTTATTGTGCAAACCAAAGAAGAGATTCCTGTGAAACTAGTATTTGTAAAAAATAGAAATAACAAACGTGAGTGGTTAGCAATTCTTAGCACAGATTTAGCATTATGTGCCGAAGAGATTATAAGAATTTATGGCAATCGTTGGAGTATAGAAGTCTTCTTTAAATCCGTTAAATCATTCATGAAGTTAGGAACTGAATTTCAAGGCAGAAGCTATGACATGATGATTAGTCATACTACTCTTGTTTACTGTAGATATATTTTATTGGAATGGCTCAAAAGAGAAGAACACGACCTAAAGACTTTTGGGGAACTCTTTAGAATGTACTGTGATGATATACAAGATATGGACTTAACAACAGCCCTCCAAAGTCTAATGGGTTTATTTATTGAACACATAAATAATGGAGCCAAACCTGAACAAAAAACATTAAAAAGTCAACTCCAACACTGGATTGATTCGCAAGCCATATTTATCAAAGATTTATTTAAAGATTTAAAGTGGGAAAGTTGAGT
>JAEYNQ010000032.1 GCA_023412455.1 Bacillota bacterium | reverse complement strand
TTAAAGCCTTATCAAGTGATTTTAACACTACGGATGGATTGCGAGTGTCAGCAGCTTGTATAGATGAGGTAGGTGCTGCTAAAGATGGTGGGCTTATTGAATCTATGACCTCAGGTATGCTATCAGTGCAAAATAGGCTGTTAATATTAATTTCTACCAGTTACCCAAACACGCAGAATCCGTTCCTAGAGTGGACTGATTATAGCAAGAAAGTAATAGATGGTGTGGTTGATGATGAAAAGCTCTTTGCTATGCTCTATAGCTTGGATGAGAAAGATGAGATGGTGGTAGAGAATTTCATGAAAGCCAATCCACTTCAAAGTACTTTGGAAGATGGCAAGGAATACCTAGAAAGTGAATATAAAAAAGCTCTTGAAATGGGAGGTGCTAAGTTAACCTCGTTCAAGTGTAAGCATTTAAATATATGGTTAGATGGAGATGTTGGAGAAATTTATATTCCAACGGATCAACTCAAGAAGTGTAGACTTCAAGAGCCATTTGATTGGTGTGGTAGAAATGTTTATTTAGGCATTGACCTTGCTATGACTACAGATAACTGTTCGGTAGCAATGGTAACTGAAGAGAATGGGAAAGTTTATGCCAATGTGTGGGCCTTTATACCTACTGATAGAATAGATGAAAAAACACGAATAGAGAAAGTAGATTATAGAGCCATGATAAGAAATGGTAATTGCTTTAGTTGTGGTGAAAATGTAGTGGATTATAGCTTTATAGAAGGTTTTATCTTAGGTCTAGAAGATAAGTATGGTGTACGAATAGTTGGAATAGGCTTTGATAGATATAACTGCATGAGTACAGCACAGAAACTAGAAAATAGTGGTCATGAAACTACAGAGATTAAACAACATTCAAGTGTGCTCCATAGTCCTACAAAACTACTAGAAGAATTAGTTTTAACCGAGCAGTTTGGTTATGAAAGTAATAGGCTCTTAGAAATTAACTTTGCTAATGCAAGGTGTTTATATGATGCGAACCTGAACAGATATGTCAATAAGAAGAAATCAACTGGTAAGATAGATATGGTGGCAGCACTCATTAATGCCCTATATTTACAAGAACAGGAGATGCTTCAAGAAGACTTTGTAGTTCAGGTTTTTTAATTGGAAAGGAGGCAAAATGTACGAATTACATCAAGGTGACTGTCTAGAAATAATGAAGGACATTCCTACTGGTTCAGTAGATATGATTTTATGTGATTTACCCTATGGCACAACTGACTGTAAATGGGATGAAATTATTCCATTAGATAAGGTTTGGAAAGAATATGAAAGAATCATAAAGGAAAATGGAGTAATAGCGCTTACCTCAGCACAGCCTTTTACAACTAAACTAATAAATAGCAACAAGAAGCTCTATAGATATAATTGGTACTGGATTAAAAATATGGTAACAGGATTTGCTTTTGCTAAGTCTCAACCACTTAGAAAGGTAGAGGAAATATGTATCTTTTACAAAAAGAAACCTATGTATAATGCACAGGGTCTAGTAAAAGTGAAAAAGCCAAAGGCAAAATATAGAAATCCTAGAAAAGCTGATCCTATAGATACAGCTTATAGTACAAGATTATATGGTGAATATGTTTCCGAGTGGACCAATTATCCTACTAATGTATTAAATATCAAGGTGGAGAGAGGGTTACATCCTACTCAAAAGCCGGTTGAGTTATGTGAGTATCTAATTAAAACATATACAGACGAAGGCATGACTGTGTTAGATAATTGCATGGGTTCAGGAACAACAGGTGTAGCTTGTATGAATACCAATAGAAGGTTTATAGGCATAGAAATGGATGAAAATTATTTCAAGGTTGCCTTAAATCGAATATCAAATGCAAAAGAGAACTCTTTAGCTCAAGGTGAAGAAAAATGGGCTTAAGAGATTTTTTTATGCAGAAGAATATTGAGTTAAAGCCTGAAGAACTAGATTTGCACCTAGAGGGAATAAATGAATGTAATAAGGGTTTTATAACTAGGGAAAAAGCCCTAAGTTTACCCTCTGTTTATGCAAATGTGGAACTGATAGCAAATACTATAGGAAATCTAGAAATCAAGCTATATAGGGAAAATAAGGGCAGTGTGGAGGAAGTAAAAGAAGATTATAGAACAGTTCTTTTAAATGATGAGCCAAATGCCTTTATGACTGGTGATGAACTTAAGAAAGCAATGGTAAGAGACTATTTATTAGAGGGAAATTGTTATGTTTATATTGATGGACAAGGTTTAAGTAGAGAGAAACAAAAACTCCATTATATACCTACCCATAAAGTAAGCCTATTACTTTCACCAGGAGCTATTTTAAAAGAAGTCACAGTGCTTATAGAAGGTCAGACCTATGATATTAGCCAGTTTATGATTTGTACTAAAAACACCCTAAATGGAGTAGAAGGTAAGGGAATTGTAGCTGAGTGCAACGATAGCCTAAAACAAGCTTTAGATAATATGGAATACACCTCTCGCACTATGGGAACAGGTGGTGTAAAACGTGGAGTATTGCAGAGCACTAGAAGGTTAACAGCAGAAGCTATTGCAGAACTTAAGAAGGCATGGAAAAGACTCTATGAAAAGAATAATGACTGTATCGTCTTAAATGAAGGTATCACCTACCATGAACTTCAACAAACAGGAGCTGAAATGCAAATGATTGAAAGTAAATCAGCTATTGATGCAGATATTTGTAAGTTATTTAATGTACCAGTTAATATGTTTAATTCTAGTATTCCTGCAGAAGTATGGGATGCCTTTGTTAAATTATCAATAACACCTATTCTTGATAAGTTTGAGAAGGTTTTAAATAAGTGCTTATTAGAAACAGAGGAAAAAGGTAAGTATTACTTTGCTTTTGACACCAAGCAGCTCAATAAAGGTGATATTGAAAAACGTTTTAAGGCTTATGAAATAGCTCTTAAAAATGGATTTATGACACCCTCAGAAGTACGCTTTGAAGAAGATTTGAATGAAATTACTACTTTAAACTTTGTTAAGCTGAATCTTGGTGATGTTTTGATGGATATTGCATCAGGAAGCATCTATACACCTAATACAAACACCACAGTTAATCAAAATTACACCAATGTGATGCAAAATGGTGCAAAGAATGATGCTAAAAACATCAATATGAGTCAGGATGATATCAAATAGCTATCATAAAGCACCATAATGATGAAAGGAGGTGAAAATCATGCAAATAGAGATGCGAAATGATGGTAGTTTAGAGATAAGTGGCTATG
>JAEYNQ010000029.1 GCA_023412455.1 Bacillota bacterium | reverse complement strand
CCTGCAAACAATGTTAAGGCAAGGGATACTGTCTTTGTTGCATTATTTTTAAGTAAAACCAAAGCAAGTATTAATTCATTCCAAGCCCCTATGAAAGATAACATCCCCATTGTTGCAAGTACAGGTTTGCTAAGAGGCAACACAACCTTCCAAAAAGTCTGATTAGCATTACAGCCATCTACAATGGCCGCTTCTATTAATTCTCTAGGAATCGATCGCATAAAGCCTGTTACTACAAAAATCAAGTAGGGTAACCCAGTGGCTACATAAATGGCAATAATAAACCAAAAGCTATTATAGCCATTTACAGCTTTTGCAATAATAGAAATAGGAATAATAATAGCATGGACTGGAATAAGCATACCAATAATAAAGTACAACATGATTTTATTGTTAAGCTTCATACTAAAATGGGCAATAATATAGGAAGCCATAGACCCAAAAATAAGTTGAAGCATAACCGTCATTACTGCTAAAAAAAGACTGTTCATTATGTTCCGTAGTAAATTCATTTCAGTAAACAAGTCCGTATAGTTGGAATAAATATATTCCCTTGGCAATCCGAAAAGATTTGAAAACATATCTGTTTCTGTTTTAAAAGAAGAAATAAAGGTATAAATTAAAGGATAAATCGTTATAATTCCCCATAAAATGAGTATGATATAGCAGATGACATTCCCAAATGATACTTTCTTTTCTCTCATATCTGCTTCCTCCTAGTCTTCTTGGAAGGACTTAAAGTAGAGTAAAGAAGAAAGAAGTCCACCCATTACCATGATAAATACGGCTATAACACTACCATTTCCAAAATTTTCTCCTATAAAGGAAGTAATATACATAAGCCCTGTTGGTACTTGATTAATATCTCCAGGCCCAAAAGAACCATTTGTCAGGACATAGATAAGATCAAAGCTCTTCATAGTATTCGTAACAATTAATATGGCACAAACACCTATAATGTCTTTGATCATAGGAATAATAATCCTAAACACCTTGTTTAACCGGGTGGCACCATCTATCTCAGCTGCTTCAAACATTTCTTCTGATATATTTAATATGGCTGCAAGTAATATAACAAAGGTGACACCTACTTGTAGCCACGTATTAATAAGACATATGACTATAAAGCATATTTTAGGGTCTGTTAGCCATGAACGTGCCCAACTCTCTAACCCTATTACTTCTAAGAACGTATTGACAAGTCCATAATTTCCAGATAAAATCATTCGCCACATCAGCGAAATAGCTGTAACAGATAGAACAGCTGGCAGGAAAAAGGAAAGTTTAAAAAACTTATGGCCCTTAAGTTGAAGGCTAATCATGTAAGCTAATATAAAACCTAATGGTAATTGTGTTCCTATACTTATAAGCAGAAATTTAACTAAGTTCTCTACTGAAAGCCAAAAAGTTTTATCTGAAAACACTTGCACATAATTTTTAAATCCATAAAATTTAAATACTGTTCCTCCTACTCCCTTCCACCTAAAAAAAGAGAGCACAATGGTTTGGCAAGCTGGGAAAATGAGAAAAACAGTATAAAACAATAGGGCTGGAAGCAAAAAGCAAATCACTGTCTTTTTATAGTTTTTATAATTAAGCATATATTTCCCCCTTAATGGTGAACCGGAGACTGCCTAGCATTCTCCGGTTCAAAAAGAATAAACTACTCTTCATTCTTTTTAATTTCATCATCTAGTTCTTTACCTGCTTGCTCAGGTGTAAGTTGTCCATTGATTACTGCTGTTGCAACACTTCTTATTTTGTTTAGCATCGAGCTCACTGGATCTGGATTAGTCACATCTGTTTCAAATTCCTTTGCTGATTCCAGATAAGAAGAGAATTCTATCATCAGTGGGTTAACTTTACTTGGATCTGATTCTAAATCCTTTCTTGTCATTAAAAGTGCATTGGAGTTTAAGTAAACACTTTGTCCTTCTTTACCTGCAAGAGCTTTTACCAGTTTATAAGAAGCTTCAAGTTCTTCAGGACTTTGATTGGCTGCCACATTAAGTGCACAGTCCCCTCCAGCAAATATAGAGCCTTCAAATTCTGGTTTTTCTGCAAAAATAGGAGCTGGGAAAAAGCCTACCACCTCTTTAATCTCTGACTCTGCTCCAGCAAAAGTCTCTGCAAAAGCGGATAAACTGAAGTTCATAGCTGCTTTACCTGTCTTAAATAAGTTTTGCTCCATACCAAAATCCACAGAAGCAGGATCGGGTCCAAAACCTCCCATATCTTTTATTTTAAGCATCACTTCCCATGGTTTAGTGGCACCTTCATCAGCATACTTCATGGTACGATTAGCTAAGTCTTTAGATTTCTGAACACCATTCCAACTATAGAAAACTTGACTGTAAAAATGTTCTACACGCCATCCATCTTTCCCACCTATTGCAATAGGTATTGTGTCAATAAGTTTTAATTTTTCTATCACTTCATACATTTCTTCCCATGTTTTAGGTGGCTCCACGCCTGCTTGCTTAAATAAGTCCTTGTTATAATAAAAACCTGCTGCAACATTTGAAAGGGGCATTCCCCATAGTCCAGGAATATCTGCATAAGTTACATTGGTGGCTGTTAAAGAGGATGGAAGAAAACCTTCTTTAAAGGCAGGGTCTGCCTCTAACATTTCCGTTAAATCCATCACTTTACCTGCTCGAACTGCTTCCACCAGTTCACTTCCACCCCAGCTTACAAAAACATTAGCAAGGGTATCTGACGCAATTTCTGTTTTTAATTTATCATGGTATTGTGTTGCACTTTGTACTTCCAACTCTACTTTAATATTAGGATGATCTGCCATGAATTGATTGACAACTTCTTGAGTAGGTTTGTTAGCTGGTTCTTGGGAGCTAAAAGGTATGAATAATCTTATGGTTACATCTTTAGCCTTTACATTCTCTTTAGGGGCACTACTTTGTGTACTCTCTGTTACTGCCTCCTGCTTATTACTGGTTCCACCACACCCTACCAGTGCAGAGCCTATCATGACTATACCAAGACCTAAACTTAAATATTTCTTTAGTGCTTTCATATACATCCCCCTCATAATTTTTATTATTCAATGTGCACATCGACTTTATAAATACATTCTACTTTTATAGTCATATTATATAAAGTGTGTAAATTCTTTTTTATAGGGAGGAATTATCTGCTTTTGAGTCCTCTCGATTATATATTTCGATACTCCCAGGGTGTGAGTCCTACTTTTTTCTTAAATAACTGATTAAAATAACTCACATCTTCTAAACCAACTTGGAGGCACACATCATAGTTTCTATTAGTAGGGTCTTTTAATAAGTATTTCGCTCTTTCAATGCGATAATCATTTAAATAATTTTTGAAATTAGTTCCCGTCTCTTCCCTAAATAGCTTACAAAAGTAACTCTTGCTTACAAATAATTTCTCCACCATTTCATCTAATGTAAATTGTTCGGCATAGTGTTCTTCTACAAACTGCTTGGCCATTATGACTATATTGCGAGAAGGTTTCCCCTTATTGGCAACAATCCTCCTATTCATTTCTACTAACTCTTCCCTTAAGACCTCTTTCATCTGCTCGATGCTTTCTTGTCTATTCACACGTTCATTCCATTCTTTATAATCTGTTAATTCCTCGCCGTTGTACCCAATAAAATAACGTTTTATGGCTATGATAAGTTCTGTTAAAACGGCCCTTATTTCCTCTCTTTTTAGCACTTTATCTTTAAATAGTTGAGAGAAAAAAAGATGGATTCCTTCTTTAATGCTTATTTCATTGCCCTTTGCCACTGCGAGTAATATTTTCTTTTCTTCTTCTAAGGGATACGTATATTTTAAATCCCTAATATGTAAGGTTCGCTCAAAGCAAATGACTACACTCTCTTTATAGCTTATCACATAACTTAACGCTTCCATTGCCTCTTGATAGGAATGCTTCATTTGATTCACACCTTCATAGATACGCCCTACGCCTAAGTAACAACACACCTTATTTTCATTTTCTATTTTTGTTGAGAGCTCTCTTAGTATATCCTCTGGTTCAAAAAAATCATCTGTATATCCTAAAACAATGCAAAACTTATACGGTTCTATAAAAAATACTTCCCCATTATAATTATTCATTATAAATGTCTTTACAGTATTTATAAGGGCTTGCTCCATCGTCCTATCCCATGCTTGATCTTTTTTAAGGACACCGATTGCAATACAAAAATAGCTTTCCATGAGGTCCAAAGCCCATTCTTTTATTTGTTCTGTCACATCTACTTCTTCACTCAGCGTCCCTTCCACTAGTTTCTTTAAAAAAGCTTCCTTTCGTTCTTCTTCAAAAGCATAGAGTTTTGAAATAGCTTCTATTTCTTCTTTTACTTTCACTAGCGCTTGATTAATCTCGTTCTCATCGATAGGTTTAAGAACATAATAGCTGGCACCACATTGTAAGGCAGCCTTTGCATAGGCAAAATCATCATAGCCACTGACAATAATCATTTTAATTTTGTTATACGTCTGATGAATTTCCTGGATCAATTCAAGGCCACTCATTATAGGCATGCGAATATCTGTAATAACTAAATCCACCTGGTTATTCTTTAAAAACTCTAAAGCTTCGATACCATTAGCGGCTTCACCAACTAATTCACACTCCAGCCCCTCCCAATTAATAAGTGCTTGTAACCCTCTTCTTAGCAATACCTCGTCATCTACAATAAGTATTCTCATTCTATTAGACTACCTCCATCCTCTTAGGAATCTTGACTTTAATCGTTGTACCTACTCCTTGTTTACTCTCAAACCAAAGTCCATAATTCTCACCGTAATATAGCTTTATCTTGCTATTTACATTGTAGAGTCCTACACTATTGCCATTGCCTAGTGACGCATCCTCCTTTAAACGTTGTCTTATTTCATTCACGCGTTCTTCGTCTACCCCTATTCCATCATCATTAACCTCCAGATAAATATTGGCTTCACATTCATAGCCTCTAATTATAATGATGCCATGAGTAGGTTTTAACTCTATCCCATGATAAATGGCATTTTCTACTAAGGGCTGTAAAATCAACTTTACAACCTTATAGTTTAAAATAGAAGCTTGTATATCCAAAATAACTTCAAATTTATCTGCATATCTAATCTTTTGTATTTTTAAATAGCATTGTACATGCTCTATTTCTTCTGCGATACTCACAAATTCTTTTTTATTGTTTATGCTTAATCTCAAAAGTCTGGCTAGTGCCACTGTCATATACATAATATCCTTTTCTCCCTTTAAGGCAGCCATGGCATTAATGGAGTCTAAGGTATTATATAAAAAATGAGGATTAATTTGTGTTTGAAGGGCATAGAGCTCTGCTTTACGCTTAAGCTTATTTTTTTCATGAATATCTTGCATTAATTTCTTTAAGTCTAAAATCATTTCATTAAACTTCTCATACAGAATTGTTATCTCTGTAGCATTTTGTCTTACCTTAATTGTTTTAAGATTACCCGTACTTATTTCTGTCATATGATGTACCAGTTGGGAGATGGGTTTCATAAATCGGGCTGTAATAAATAAGGTGAGAGCAGAGGCTACTAAAATACCTAGTAGCACAATAAAAAACGAAAATCTACCTATACTTTCAGAAGTCCTCGTTAGATTACGTAATGGATTATAAACAACTATCCGAAGCCCTGACTGATTAAGAGGATTAACTGAAATAAGATATTTTTCTCCTAAAATAGAGCATACTTCATTAATGGATCCCTTTCCTTTATATAACTTATCTTGCTTAAGAATATTTTGTACTACATCCTTGGTACTTCCTTCTATATTCCCAACTTCTTCTTCAGCATCTACCAAAAAAGCCCCTGCCCCTTCTCCTAGATCAATACTCTTTAGGATAGAATGGATACTGTTTATATCTAAGCTTACTAAAATGTAATATTCTCTGCCCTGTACTTCATTAGGATGATAAATACTTTTTATGATAGATAAGGTGGATTTGCCATACTTATTCTTTGTAATCATAGGAATTATCCTAGCATTTAAATAGATCTCTTCAATGGTATAGTATTGACAAATTTTATTAAGCACCTCTTCATCATACATTCCAAACATGGATACGATATTACTCCCGTCACTGACAATGTTGATATCATCTATATCATTTCTTTTTACTACTGTTTCAAAAAGTACCTTTTTTATATTATCCTTTGTTTCCTTAGATTGTACCGTATGAAAGTAGCCTCCATAATACTTTATGCTGGATTGACTGGCTAGTGAATTGGTTTGGCGAATAAACTCATCACAATAGAGTTCAATGTTTTTGCAAATTTGCTCAACAAGCTGTTGATTATATGAAGTGCTTACTTCTAGAATTCCTCGATATGCAATGTAGTAATTCGTCACACTTAAAAGAGAAAGTAACAAAATAATAATACCTATTAAGGCTACTAATAATTGGGTCTTTAAAGACCTTGTTCTTTGTAAAAAAAACGCTTTCATCTCCCTTAGCCTCCTATTAACTCTTGTTATTTTCCCTGATGAATCGCCCAATGGGTCTTTTGAAATCTATACTTCATCTTTTTTTCTTAAGTCCATCTTCTTTAAATTGCTTTGGTGTCTGTCCTGTATACTTTTTGTAGGTTCGTATAAAGTGTGTGGTATCATAAAATCCCAATAAACGTGCTAAATAGTCACAGGTAGGGGAATCTGTGGTTAATAGCCTTGAGGCCTCCTCTACTTTTAACATCATAATATATTGGGTAGGGGTGACACCCATTGCCTTAGAAAAACTTTTTGTAAAATAAGAAATACTGCAATGGACATGTTGAGCTATATCTGCAATACGAATGGAGGTATGCAAACGTTCTTTTATATACTTTAGGCTCTTTTTTATATGGGTAGGATAGCTTACCTGATCCGGAGAATATTTGTGACATACTTCCATCGTCTTACAAATTAGCCCATAGAGTAAAATAGACTGTTCAAAACTATGAGCAGGATGGTTTGCTTTGATTTGGTTTAGTATAATCATTATTTTTTCTTTTAAAAGCTCAGTTTCAGGACCTCGAAGCACATGCCCTCCCTTGTTTAATATTCTATTAACAAGCTGACTACTATTACTTCCATAAAACTCCACCCATAAAAGCTCTAGTCTCTCCATATCATTACTTTTATAAATATGTGGTTCTCTTGTTCCTAATAGGAATAAATCCCCCTTACTCAACTTATACTCTTTTTTACCCACTATAAGGAGTCCACTTCCTTGACAAACATAGTGAAATACAGAATAGTCATAACTACTATCACGGGACATTTTAAATCCTTCACTGACTCGTCCAGATCCTCCACGATTTACGTGATAAAGGTAGGATTCTAAGTTATAGTCTTCTTCCCTTTCATAATAAAAGGGCTGATCTAAATTAATTTTTTTCAACATTTTAATATCCTTCCTACCATTAAAAACAATTTTATACTATAAGTTGACTTAATTATACATATAATATTATATTTTTCTAATTTATACTCATTATAGCATGCATTTAAAAATTATAATATAAAGGTAGGGATTTATATGACTTCTAAAGAAAGAGTACGAAGAGCTATACAGCATCAAAAACCAGATCGTATTCCAGCAGCTTTTGAAGCTGTGGAACCTGTAGTAGAAAAACTTATGAAACACTATGGTTATACAGATAGGGAACAGTTATTTGAACGCTATACCATTGATACGCGGTATGTATTTCCCAAATACATTGGTCCTAAACTTAAAGAATATACTGATTCACAGGGGCGCCAAGTAAAACAAGCTTTCTGGGGATATGAAGAAACCTTCACCGTATTGGATGGTGATACCTATGGCACCACCACTTTCTTTCCCCTAAATCATGTTGAGATGATTGAAGATGTAGAGGCCTTTAACTGGCCTTGTGTCGAATGGTTTGATTACGAAGACCTTAAAGAACAATGCAAAGGCTATAAAGATAAAGCCATTGTTGTAGGGCATGAAGGACCCTTTCAAATCGTAACCTATCTTATGCCTATGGAAAAATTCTTTATGCTCATGATAGATGAACCTGAAGTGGCTCAAAGAATATTAGATAAAATGGTAGATTTTGAGTTGCGCTATTATGAAAAAATCCTTCAAGCTGGAGAGGGGCAAATCGATATCTTAAGACTACATGATGATTATGGTACACAAATTTCTCTTTTGTTTAGTGTGGATATGTGGTGTGAATTTTTTGAAGAAAATACTAAAAAACTTGTTAATCTCGCCCATAAATACAATGCCTTTTATCAACAACACTCTTGTGGTGCTATACAACCTATTATCCCCCAACTCATTGGATGTGGTGTGGATATACTAGAACCCCTTCAAAAGGTTAAAGGCTTAGAACCTGAAACACTAAGTGAAAAATTTGGTGGCCAAATCACTTTTCATGGTGGTATGGATACTCAAGGTCTATTGCCCTTCGGTACACCTGATGAAGTAAAAGCTGAAGTCCGGAGATATATGGAGGTGCTCCATCAAAATGGGGGGTATATCCTTATGGCAAGCCAAGCCTTTGAATCCGATGTACCTATTCAGAATATCGAGGCAGTGTATAGTGTCCATCGCTACCCCTCTGCTTAAAGATCTCACACTGACTAAAGGATTCCAAAAGGAAAACTGCCCTTTCATCTTAAAATCGATTGTTTTGGCGATAGTAAAGAGGCGATACCCCTTCATTTTTCTTGAAAAATCGTGAGAAGTAAAATTCATCTTTAAAACCTAATTGGTAAGCAATTTCTTTAATACTTAGGGAACTACAAAGTAGGAGCTCCTTTCCCTTTTCCATTACCTGTTTTTGCAAATAACATTTTGGGGTAAAACCCATGTCTCTTTTAAATTTTTTACTAAGTGAACTCGGTGTAAAATGCATAACGTCAGCAAGTTGCTGAGGGGTAAGAGATATTTGACAATGATCTCTAATATACTCCAATAAAGGTTGATACTGAGCAATAGCCTGTAGCTGGTGAGGGGCTATTGCCCTGTGTTCTGAATCAAACAAGGTCAACCTTTTTAAGAAGGATGCTTTAAAATCCAGTATATCTATTAAGTTGGTACTAGTTGCTTGCTTGATAAACGCATCTAATTCTTTTTTATCAAAGGGAATACTCTTGCATGCACTTACTTTCTCAAAAAAGTCCATCCCTCCTAAATATTCTAATCTAAAATGAAAATAAAATTTTTCAACTTCTGTTTCACAGTAATAATCATAGGTTGTGTGACAAGGAATAAGATACATATTCCCTTCCGTTAGAGGAATAACCCCTTGTGGGCCTCGAATAAAACCCTGGCCTTTTACTACAAAATAAATGCGATTAAAAGGTGAGGTTACTGCTGGATAATTCCAGTTGCTGTCTCCTTTTAAATAACCATGCTCTAAAATAGTCAGGTTAAGACTATTACTTAATAATTGTAAATATGGAAATCTTTCATTATCCATGTTAAAAAGTCCATCTCCTATCCCTTATTCTCTATGGCTTTATTATATATATAATTTAGAATAAAGTATAGATTTAAAATTTATTTTTAGATAGGAGGGTTTTAAAATGTCTTATAAACACGGCTTAGCAGCTATTCATTTAGAAATGAGTGATCGGGTACCTCGTACAGAATTCTCTGCTGAATTTCACTGGGATTTAGTTAATAAAGTAACAGGTAAGTCAGTAACAGCTCACAGTTCAAAATCTTTACAGCAAGAAGCCTCTAATGCTTTTGTAAAAGCTTGGAACTATGATTTTTTCTGGAACATTCTAACTAATAATGAGATTTTCGGTGAATTTAAGACCAGTATGGGACATGCCCGTTATGCATCAGAAGGAACGGATTTTAATAATCAAATATTTTGTCCCTTCCAAGAACCAGAGGATGTCATCGATTTTGACCCTATGGCACACTATGGTATAAGGGATAAGCATAAGATTATTCAAGATTACAATGCTAACTACGACCTAATGGTAAGTCACTATCCAGAATGTGTGAATACAACAGGTATTTATGTTTCCTGTATGTCTGGTCTTATTGAGATCTTGGGGTGGGATATGCTTCTTATGGCCGCTGGTATTGATAGCAAAGGGTTTGGCGAAATGACTAATCGTTATACCCAATGGATCAGCCAATATTTTGAAGGCTTAGCAGAATCCAAAAGTCCTATTGTAATAGTTCATGATGATATTGTCTGGACTCAAGGAGCCTTTTTAAAACCTGCCTGGTACCGTGAATATATATTCCCTAATTATAAGAAGCTTTTTGCTCCCCTTGTAGAAGCTGGCAAAAAAATCATTTATACTTCTGATGGTAATTATACAGAGTTCATTGATGATATTGCTACAACCGGTATTCATGGATTCGTCCTAGAACCCCTAACGGATATGGCTTATGTAGCTGAAAAATATGGTAGAACCCATATCTTCGTAGGAAATGCTGATACACGTATTCTCCTTTTTGGCTCAAAAGCTGATATTGAGGAAGAAGTCAAGCGTTGTATGACGATTGGCAAGAAATGTCCTGGGTTTATTATGGCTATAGGGAACCATATCCCCCCTAACACGCCTATAGACAATGCACTGTGGTATAATGAAATTTACGAAAAGTTAAGTAGACGTTAATTCTACTTTTTGAATAATTTAATATTATTAAACAAATTTTTTATATTAAAAAATAAACCTAAAAAGATGTAGATATTTATTAACATATACGAATTTCTTAAAAATTGTAGGTGCTGTTTTAATTGTAGCTGGAGTAGCTGTATGTACCACACTATAGCTTGTATTCTGTAATAATCCACATCAAAGAACCCCCGTCTTCATCTTAAACGGGGGTTCTTCTTTTCATTATTCTTAATCAACTTAAATAAATACAATTACTCTTTACTTATCTTTTAAGTTACTAAAAATATTGGCTAAAATAGCTCCTGAGATATTGTGCCATACACTAAAGACAGCGCCTGGTACAGTAGCCATTGCTAAACTTGAGAAAGCTGTTCCAGCGAGGCTTGTTGCAAGACCTGAGTTCTGCATACCTACTTCGATAGAAATAGCTTTTGCTTTAGATAGAGGTAGTTTTAAAACTTTTGCAACACCGAAACCACAAGCATAGCCTAAAAGATTATGTAAGATTACAACGACAAAGACAATAAGTCCTGTTGATAATATTTTTGCGGAGTTAGCAGCTACAACAGAAGCTACAATCATAACGATGGCTACTACTGAAACAAGTGGTAATACTTTGACTACTTTTTGTGTGGTTTTCTCAAATAATTTATTAATAATGAATCCTAAAGCAATGGGAACAATAACCACTTTAATAATAGACATAAACATACTCATCACATTTACAGATACGGTTTGCTTTAATAATAAATAAGTAATAGCAGGTGTTAATATAGGCGCTAACAAAGTCGATACACTTGTCATCCCTACAGATAAAGCCACATCCCCTTTACTTAAGTAGGTCATAACATTGGAAGAAGTTCCTCCTGGACAGGTTCCTACTAAGACTACACCTACTAATAAAGCTTCCTCTAATCCAAAGCTTTTACCTAGTAAGAAGGCTAATGATGGCATAATGAGGAATTGCGCTAAGCAGCCTATAATAATATCTTTTGGTCTTTTAAAAACAACCACAAAATCATTAGGTTTTAAAGTTAACCCCATACCAAACAT
Organism: Bacillota bacterium; assembly: GCA_023412455.1. Taxonomy (GTDB): domain Bacteria; phylum Bacillota; class Clostridia; order Lachnospirales; family Cellulosilyticaceae; genus Sporanaerobium. The sequence continues at coordinate 9,192 of JAEYNQ010000029.1, read as the reverse complement.
AACAATCATGAGCAGGGTATTAACCCAACTTGTTTTAATCCAATTTAAGGATGGTGGCACAAATAATGCTAATGCTGCGATAGCTAAAACAATAATCGCCATGTACTTTCCTACAAAGTTACTTACTTTCTCTAAACCTTTCATAATATCCTCCTTATTATATATAATTCATAATCCATTAAAAATAAAGTATCACACTCTTTGTAATTCATCAACCCAAAATAACTTAAAATTCAAAAAATAAAAAACAAAAAACAAGTGCCACTTATGAATAAATGCATAAGATAGCACTCTATATTATGAATATTTTAACCATTTAATCTCTATACACTTACCTTTGTACACCCTTTTTCTGATAGAAAAAGATTTTATACGGTTCCAGACCATAATCTTGGCACATGATGATTTGTTCTGTACTTCCTACAAATAAAATGCCATCCTCTGTCATAGCTTTATTAAAATTAAGATAAATATCTTTTTTAGCCTCTTCTGTAAAATATATCATGACATTACGACAAACAATAAGGTCCATATTACTAGGATAAGGATCTTTTAAAAGATTATGTTGCTTAAAGGTAATACACTTTTTAAGCTCTTCATTAATGGTAAAAATCCCATTGGCCTCTGTCATATACTTATCTCTAAATTCCCTAGGGATATTGTTTAAGTTACGTGCTATGTACTGACCATTTTGAGCTTTCTCTAAAACCTCTCGGTCTAAATCAGTGGCTAAAATACTCATTTGATGAAGGGGTAAAAATTTAGAAAGAACCATAGCCAAGGAGTAAGGCTCATCTCCAGTTGAACAAGCCGCACTCCATATCTTAATCGTTCTCTTCTTTTGAAGTAACAGTGGAAAAATCTGTTTTTCTAAAATATCCCATTGGGAAGGATTACGAAAGAACTCTGTGACATTAATGGTCAAATAAGTAATAAATTCTTGCAAACACGTTTTATTGGTTTTCAGGAGTCTTAAGTAATCATCATACCCCTCACACTGATTCTTCTTAATGATTGCCCCAATTCGCCGCTTCATCTGATTCTCTTTATAGGCATTTAAATCAATGGTGGTTAAAATAAGAATTTGTTTTTTAAATTCTTCATAATTCATGGTTCTCCTCCAATTCCTTTCGTTCTTCTAGTCGTTCAATGACCTCCTGAATAACAGACTGAGGTGTAGATGCCCCTGCTGTTATTCCTATCTTTTCACAACCCTCTAGTAAGTTTCTATCCACTTCTGATGCATCAGCAATACAATAGCTTTTATCACAATACATCTTACAGACTTCATAAAGTTTACGGGTATTAGAGCTTAAGCTACTTCCTATAATAAACATGGCATCCACTTCCTTAGCCATTTGGGCTGCTTCATCTTGACGTTCCTTAGTAGCATTACAGATTGTATTTATAAACTTATAACTATATCCCTTCTCTTTAAGATAATTCACTACTTCTTCTACTACTTCTTTTTTATAAGTGGTTTGGGCCACCACCAAATAGTCTTTTCCTTCTTTAGCAAGGTCCATGGCTAGGCATTGGGTCTTATCTTTCACAATGAAACAGCCTTGACTTGCCCATCCACTAATCCCTTGAATCTCAGGATGCTGAGCATCTCCCACAATAAGAATCGTATAATCCTTCTGGGAATACTCTTGTACTAACTTATGAATCTTCCTCACATAAGGGCATGTAGCATCTACCACTTCTATCCCTTGTTTATTAGCTGCCTCATAAACATCTGGAGCAACACCATGGGAACGTATAATTAAATGCTTTAAATCCTGCCCCTCTATTTCATCAATAGGTTTAATCCCCTTTTCACTGAGTTCACCAATGACCCGGTCGTTATGAATAATAGGTCCAAAGGTATAAGTCCCCTCTTTATCTTGATTTTTATAAGCTAAATCTACTGCACGCTTTACGCCAAAGCAAAAGCCTGCCTTTTTTGCAAGTCTAATTTCCAAGTCTGTCACCTCTTTAATTTCTTCTTTATGCTAAAAGACTTATTATATAAGCTACAATCTCTTCAATCGTCCTAGAAGTGGTATCTACTTCATACGCATCATCAGCTTTTTTGAGAGGCGAAATCACCCGATGGGAATCCTGATAATCTCTGGCTTCTATTTCTTGAACTAAAGTAGCCCTATCTACAGCTATTCCCTTTTGCTGATATTCTAAATAACGTCTGTTGGCTCGTTCCTCTGAAGAAGCAGTTAAAAAGATTTTGAGGGTTGCATCTGGCATGACAACTGTCCCAATATCTCGCCCATCCATGACTAAAGATTTTTCTGCTTTCATCAGCCTTTGTTGATGAACGAGGTTCTTCCTTACCTCTTTGTAAGTAGCTACTTTAGAAGCTGCTGCTGCTACCTCACTGGTACGAATCGCTAAACTGACATCTTGTCCATTCAAAAAAATCTTTTGCCCTTCTAAAGAAGCTTCTATATCCATCTTAATCTGAGGAAGCAGAGCCTCTACTTCTTTTTCATTGTTATAATCCTTGTGTTGTTCTAAACAATAAAAGCCGACTGCCCGATACATGGCTCCTGTATCAACATAAATGCATCCTAGCTTCTTTGCTAATTCTTTGGCAATGGTACTTTTTCCAGCACCTGCTGGGCCATCTATTGCAATTGAAATCATCTGGTCTCTCCTTTTACTAAATCAGGCCTTAAAACCTTTGCTCCACCTAAATATTGGTGCTTGAGTGTCTGACGTGTGAGGGTGTCACTCTCAATGAGTACAGCTACACGAATACACTTTTGCAGGGAGCCTTCTACCTCCAGTTCTTGCATACACATCAGTGCTGCTTCAGTAATTCCCAACTGCCTTGCTGCTACTGATGGATAAACAACATCTAAATCACGGGTGGCCGTAAATAAAATTTGAATAATTTGCTCTATTTTTATGGCATTGGCTTCTAATATGGCCTGTAATAAATGGGTGGTCGCTTCTAATATTTCTTCACGAGAATTTTCATTAACTGTATTAGCCCCACGAATGCATAAACACTTCATATTCCTGCCCCTCCTTAAACTTACTTCCTTTAATCGACTTTATCTGATGCTTCGGCCACTGGTACATTAAAAACATCCTTTAAGGAATCATCATAAACTTCATATTCCTTCCAGATGTTTTCTAAACTCTCTAAGTTACTAGAAATCTCATTTTTTTTCCTTAAACTAATAGCCACAATAAGGGCATTAATAATGCTTAGAGGCGCTACTAAAGAATCCACGAAAGATATCATTTCACTTCGCCCTACTAATGTGTAATCTGCAAATCCCGCTACAGGTGAAATGTAACTATCGGTAATGGCTACTACATTGGCCTTACGACTTTGAGCAAATTCTAGAGCCTTTAGAACCCGTTTAGAATATCTAGGAAAGCTAATGCCAATCATCACATCTTCCTCATTAATCCGATGAATAATCTCAAACATTTCACTAATACTGGTGGTATTAACCACCTTAATATTATCAAAAATAATATTTAAATAAAAACCTAGAAAATTAGCTAAACCAGCACAGCTCCGTACGCCCAATATATAAATCTTTTTAGCCCCTAAAATTTTATTAATGGCTTGATTAAAAGCTTCTTCATCAATTTGCTCTCGGGTGTAACGAATTTTTTCTTCATCTGTCTGTAGGACACCCTTTAAAACATGTTCTAAATCAATACGATCTGTCGTTACTTCTAGTCGTTGCATGGCTGTGAGTCTATTCTTTACCAGTTCTTCCAAGGCTTCTTGGAATTTGGGATAGCCATCATAACCTAATTCATTGGCAAAACGTACTACAGTGGATTCACTCACACCTACAATAGCTCCTAAACGAGCAGCTGTCAAATACACCGCTTTCTCATAGCGTTCTAAAACATAATTGGCAATAAGGCGTTGCCCTTTGCTCAGTTTTGGCATGCTTTTTCGAATCCTATGAATTAAATCATTTTTACTCATATCATTGCCCTTTCTGACTTGAACTTACAACTTTATACTCATTAATCATTATACACTATATTCAAGGCTTTATGCAAAACAAATCAAATAAAAGACAGTGCCATAAAAGCACTGTCTTTTATTTGCTAAACCGTATTTATTTCTTATACGGGATACGTTTTATTGGTTGTATCTGCTACTTGTGGATCTACCTTAGTCTTTTGAGCTTCTCTGTATTTAAAGAACTCTGTAGCTACTTGTGGGAAGAGGGCATAAGATAAAACGTCCTCATCTTGTTCTTTATACATGGCCATTTCTTGTTCTAATTTAGCAAGCTCTGGCTTAAGTAAGTCAGCTGGTCTACAAGTAATACGTTCTTCATTGCCAATAATCTTCTTGACAATCTCTTCGCTAATAGGCACAGGTGTACGTCCATATTCACCTCTTACAATGCCTTTAGATTCTTTAGAAATCATTTTATAACGTTCACCAGCAAGCACATTAAATACAGCTTGTGTGCCAACAATTTGACTAGTAGGTGTAACAAGTGGTAAATAACCAAAGTCAGCACGTACACGTGGGATTTCTTTTAACACTTCATAGTACTTATCCTCAGCATTTTGTTGTTTAAGCTGGGAAACAAGGTTAGAAAGCATCCCACCTGGTACTTGGTAACGAAGGGTATTGATATCCACTTCTAATACTTTCGTACTCAGCAAACCACTATCAAGGGCTTCTTGACGCATAGGTCTGAAATATTCTGTGATTTCACTAAGGGACTCTGAGTCAATTCCTGTATCATAAGGTGTTCCCTTAAAGGTCTCAACTAATACTTCCGTAGCAGGTTGAGAAGTACCCATAGCAAGAGGTGACATGGCTGTATCAATAATATCACAGCCTGCTTCTACTGCTTTTAAGTAAGTCATAGCTGCGACACCACTTGTATAGTGGGTATGAAGCTCAATAGGTAAATTGGGAACAGCTTCTTTTAAAGCGCCTACAAGCTCTGCTGCACGGTAAGGTACTAAAAGACCTGCCATATCTTTGATACAGATAGAGTTAGCCCCCATTTCTTCAATTTGTTTTGCTAAGTTAACGTAGTACTCCAGGGTATGTACATCACTAATGGTATAAGAGATAGCCACTTGCGCATGGCCTTTTTCTTTATTGGCTGCTTTTACAGCTGTCTCCAAATTACGCATATCATTTAATGCATCAAAAATACGAATGATATCTATACCGTTGGCAATACTTTTTTGTACAAAGTATTCTACTACATCATCGGCATAGTGACGGTACCCTAAAATATTTTGACCTCTAAAAAGCATTTGTAATTTAGTATTTTTAGCTTGGTCCTTGATTTTACGAAGTCTTTCCCATGGATCTTCCTTTAAGAAACGAAGGCACGCATCAAAAGTAGCGCCTCCCCATACCTCCATCGCATAAAGACCAACTTTGTCCATTTTAGAAACAATAGGAACAATTTGTTCAGTTGTCATACGTGTTGCAATCAAAGATTGATGTGCATCACGTAGTGTTGTATCCATTATTTTAACTGGTTTTGGATTAATAATAGCCATTGCCTGTATCCTCCTTTTTAGCCAACGAGTGGGCCATAAATTGATAATAAAATACCTGCAGCAACAGCTGAACCAATAACACCTGCTACGTTAGGTCCCATTGCATGCATTAATAAGAAGTTTGTAGGACACTCTTGTTGTCCCACCTTTTGTACCACACGTGCTGCCATAGGTACAGCCGAAACACCTGCCGCACCAATAAGTGGATTAATTTTCTTGCCCGTGAAGAAATACATAATCTTTCCAAAAATAACGCCACCTGCTGTACCAATACAGAAGGCTGTTAAACCAAGAATGATAATTCCAATAGTCTGCCAAGTTAAGAAAGTATCTGCTTGAGTCGTCGCACCTACTGTTAAACCAAGCATAATAGTAATCGTAGACATTAACCCATTACTAGCAACCTCTGCTAAACGGCTTGTAGAGCCTACTTCTTTTAAAAGGTTACCAAACATTAAAAGACCAATAAGCGCTCCTGCTGATGGTACTATTAATGTAACAACAATAGTAACAGCTATAGGGAATACAATTTTTTCCGTACGCGATACAGCACGTAACTGCTCCATTTTAACTAAACGTTGTTCTTTTGTTGTTAAAGCCCTCATAATAGGTGGCTGAATAACTGGTACTAATGCCATATAGGAATAAGCCGCCACGGCAATAGGCCCCAAGAGCTCTGGTTTTAACTTAGAAGTTAAATAAATAGCTGTAGGCCCATCAGCACCACCGATAATACCTATAGAAGCTGCAGCAAGTGGATCAAAACCTAATAAAAGAGCTCCTAAGAAGGCAAAGAAAATACCAAGCTGTGCAGCAGCACCTAAAATAAGGCTTTTAGGATTGGCAATAAGTGGACCAAAGTCTGTCATAGCGCCTATACCCACAAAGATAAGAGGTGGAAAAATTCCCCAGTCCTTTCCAGCAGATAAGTAGTAAAGTAAACCACCTGCTTGGAATCCTGATTCACCCCATATACCTGTAGCATGGGCTTTAATTCCAATTTCAGGCAAATTGACTAATAGCATCCCAAAGGCAATAGGAACCAGTAATAAAGGTTCAAACCCTTTAACGATGGCTAAATACAATAATAAACATGCAACACCAATCATAATAATATAACCCATATTAAGATGAGCTAAACCCGATTGGCCTACAAAATCTTTAATAGATTCTATAAATACAGTACCTATATTCATTTGATATGTTCCTCCTTATTTTGATATGGGTTGGAACTAGTTAATTGTTGCTATAACATCGTTTGTTTCAACCATTGTTCCTACTGACACATTTATAGATGCTACTGTTCCATTACATGGTGCAACGATTTCGTTTTCCATCTTCATGGCCTCTAATACAGCTACTACATCACCTTCTTTAACAGCTTGACCATTACTCACTTTGATATCAACAATTTTACCTGGCATAGGTGATTGTACTTTTGTAGCATTACTTGGTACAGCTACGGGGGCTGCTTTTGGTGCTGCAGGAGCTGGCGCTGGAGTTGCCTTTGGGGCTGGTGCTACTGCTGTAGCCACCTCTGCTACTGCCGTAGTAGGCGCAAAGCTTCCTCCTACTTCCTCTACTTCTACTTCATATACATTCCCATTTACGGTTACTTGAAATTTTTTCATTTTAATAGCCTCCTCATGATTTTATATAGATTAAAGCATTTTTCTTTCGACTTTTCTTAAAGAACGTACTTGTAACTGATCAGAAGTGGTTCCTAAACTCATAGCAATGGCTGCAGTAATCACTGCAACTAACTCTAAATCCTCTTGTAAAACTGGCTCTGGTGTAGTTATAACAGGTACTATAGGTTCTGTAGCTATTTCCACAGCTACTTGTTCTTTATTCCCTACCTTTTCAATGCCATTAACTACCTTACTAATAAGAGTCATGATAAAAATAAGCAAAACGAGTGTAACGAATACAACGAATATACCTATAAAAAAAGTACTTAAGCCTTCTACAAAGCTATTGATATTTTGACCAAAATCACTAAAGTTCATTTTTTCCACCTACCTTATACTGTTGGGTGTTTTTTATAGCTATCCACCTGTTTGGTTCCTAAAATTTCTAAAGCCGCAATGACACGTTTACGTGTAGCTGCAGGTTCAATAATATCATCAATATAGCCTTTTGCTGCTACTGCATAAGCACTACTTGTAAGCGCTTCGTATTCAGCAACCTTCTCTGCAATCACATCAGCTGCTACTGTGGCCTCTTTGATTTCTTTTTCATACATAATACGTACAGCACTCTCTGCATTTAAAGTAGAAACTTGAGCTGATGGCCAAGCTAATACATAATCGGCCCCAAGATGCTTACTATTCATAGCTACATAGCTACTTCCAAAGGCATGATTTAAAAGCACATTGACTTTAGGTACACTAGCATTGGCAAATGCATGTACTAAGCGACTGGTCTCTTTAATCATTCCCATATTTTCTGTAGCTACTGTAGAAGTAAAGCCTTCTATATTGGTTAAGGTAACAAGAGGAATACTGTAAGCATCACAAAGGTTAACAAAATTTGTTACTTTTTTAACACCCTTATAATCAACACTTGTATCCTTCGTTGCAATGATTCCTACTGTTCCTCCATTAAGACGTGAAAAAGCTGTTAATACAGTTTGGCTATAGTCTTTTTGGAGCTCTAAAAACTTGCCATTATCTACAATACTTGTTACGATATCTACAACATTATCTGTTTTAAAATCAAATGTATTAAGTCCTGCCTCTACGCGGTTAAGATCGTCTGTTACAGTATAAAAAGGCACTTCTTCTTCACTATTGAGAGGAAGGTAGGTTAAAAGTTCTTTTACTTTTGCAATTAAATCTTCTTCTTTATCTGCTATGAAACTTGCCAATCCACTTTCTTCTGCATGTACTTTGGCTGATGCAACTGTATCAAAAGAAGCCTTTTTATCTTCCATAGCATTCGGGCTATTTAAGAAAACACGTGCATTTTTTGAACTCATGAAGACAAAGTCAGATAGTCCTGCTATAAAAGCTGCTCCTCCTGCACAATCACCTACTACAACAGCCAATTGAGGTATAACACCTGATGCTTCTGTCATTTTGGCAAAAATCTTACCATAACCTTCTAGTGCATCCACTGTTTCTTGTAAGCGAATACCTACTGTATCTAAAAATCCCACAACAGGTACACCCATTTTCATAGCCTTATCATAGGTCGCTATGATTTTTTTAGCATGCATTTCCCCCAGTGCACCACCTAGTACATTTGCATCTTGACTATAAACATAGATTGGGCTGCCATTAACTGTTCCATAACCTGATACCACACCATCACAAGGTGTATCTTGAACGTGCATGTTAAAAGCTAAACCTCTACTATTTACAAAGGCTCCCATTTCCACAAAGCTGTTTTCATCAAGTAAGTTTGTAATCCTATCTCTTGCAGTTAACTTTCCTTTAGCAAGAGCTGCTTTTTTAGCCTCTCCATCACTACTTTTTTCAATAGTAGCTCTACGAGATTCTAATTCAGATAGTTTTTCTATTGTGCTCATCTGATACCCTCCATTTTAAATTATTTAAAGCAAAGTGCAAAAATCGCCACTTACATTTTACTAAACTACAGAGCAATATTCAATATAAATTAATAATTTTATTAAAAAATGTCAAATTATATATTTTATTTTTATGCTTTCAA
>JAEYNQ010000147.1 GCA_023412455.1 Bacillota bacterium | reverse complement strand
TCCCCCCATTAGATGACCATACGTTACTTATCCTACAAGCAGGGCATGTTAATACAGGAGCTTTTGATGCTTTAGAGGAGTTGTGTGAAATAGGAAATAAAGCAGGTGCATGGATTCACATTGATGGAGCTATTGGATTATGGGCAGCGGCTACCAAGGAAAAGAAGCATTTAACAAAGGGGCTAGAAAAGGCAGACTCCTGGTCTGTAGATGCCCATAAGACATTAAATGTTCCTTATGATAGTGGTATTGTACTTTGCAAAAATAGAGAAAGCTTTGTAGATGCCATGCAAGCTACAGGTTCCTATATCCAATATGGGAAGGACCGAGATTGTATGCTTTATGGTTTAGAAATGTCTAGAAGGGCTAGAGGGATCGAGTTATGGGCCACACTTAAGTATCTAGGGCGAGAAGGAATAGAGGAATTAATCTGTAGTCTCTGTGAAAATGCCAAGTTCTTTGCCAGGAGATTAGAGGAAGAGGGGTTTCAGGTAGAAAATGAAGTGGTGTATAATCAAGTACTTATAACCAATGGCTCCGATGAGAAAATCAAGGCATTAGTAAAAGCCATCCAAGAGTCTGGTGAGCTATGGTGTGGCGGCGCATCATTTAATGGAAAAGCCGTCCTAAGATTGAGTGTTTGCTCTTGGAGAACCACTAAGCAGGATATAGAAGACTGTGTGCAAGCCATAAAGAGGCTTAATGCTAACTTAAAATAAGAAAAAGTAGCTCGCTTTAATGAGCTTGTAAGCAAAAAGCTAGTGTAAATCTTAAGCTGTGATATACTTAGAGGAGTAGTATTTAAGCAACCTTAAAGTACTCTTAAAGTTAGCTTAAAGTAAATAAAAACAATAGGATAAAAGGAGTTACTGAGGGGTGATAAGCCCTAGAGGGAGAGAAGTCATGTCACAAAATAAAAAATATGCCTCAATCTATGAGACAGATATTGGAAAGATAAGCCTTGTCAGTAATGGCACCTTTATTGAAAGGCTTGATTTTGGAGAAGTAGAAGGAGAATATCCTTCTTGTCCTTTAAATGACAAGGTAGCCCTAGACTTAGAGAACTACTTCAAGGGGAAGCTCAAGCGGTTTGAAGTGCCCCTTAACCCTATAGGCACAGCCTTTCAGCTACAGGTTTGGAAAGCACTAGAGACCATTCCTTATGGAGAGACCATAAGCTATAAGCAGCTTGCAGAGCTAATTGGTAATCCTAAGGCATGTAGAGCTGTAGGCATGGCCAATAACCGTAATCCCATTGCCATTATGATCCCTTGCCATCGGGTGATTGGAGCAGATGGAAAATTAGTAGGGTATGGTGGAGGCCTTCCTATTAAGCAGTATCTTTTAGAATTAGAAAAACGAAATAAGTAGAAGTTAAGGGTCTCAAAGAGGTGGCCAGGAAGAGGGGGGAAGTGATGGAACAAGACAGAGTGAGGTATAATGCATTTATTGTGGGGCTAAGATATTTTTACATTTTGTTTTTTATTGTGCTATTTACTTTATATAGAAAAGAAGTGACACCCCTTACTATTAGTCTCATTCTCCTTTATATCACCAATCATCAGATAAGAACCTTTCAGTTAGGGCATTTACAAAACAAATGGCCCTTTACCACCTCTTTGATTATAGAAGTTATTCTGGCCTATTCCTTATTTAGGCAGACCAATTATTTATGTGCGAGTTTATTTTTATCCACCCTCATCGATTTACTGTTAAGTTTTCCAATAGGGTATGCAATAGGTTATTTAGTAGGTGTATTGGCATTAGTAGGGAGACATTCTACCCTAGAAGAAATACTTTTTATTCTTGCTCAACTTTTACCTGTATTTCTTCTTTTGGTAGGCATCAGGCAGCAGCGATTAGGCAAGATAGAAGCAGAAGCCCTGTATGATGAACTCCGTAAAAAAGAAGAGGCCTTGCAACAAGCTAATAGGGAGCTACAGGCCTATGCTAATACGGTCGAAGAGGTAGCTGTTCTAAGGGAGCGGAATCGCATCTCACGAGAAATCCATGATAATGTAGGTCATGCCTTATCTACTATGATTATTCAATTAGGGGCTATCACTCAACTAGCTAAACAGGGTAAGAGCCAGGAGATTGGTCAAATGGCAGAGGGCTTAAGTGCGTTTGCTAAAAAGAGTATGGAGGATGTACGCTGTGCAGTACGTGCCATGCGCCCTAGAGAGTTTGAAGAAAATGAGGAAATCCTCCTTATTTCAGAGCTAATTAAAAATTTTAAAAAGCTTACCAATATCGACGTCCAGATGAGTGTATCAGAGGACAAATGGAAGCTTAATGCGGATCAAGCCATGGCTATTTATCGTATTGTCCAAGAGTTTTTATCCAATGCCTTAAAGCATGGGAAGGCTACTAGCGTAAACATTTTCTTTAACTTCACCCAGGAAGGGTTAAGGATTTACTTAAAGGATAATGGAGTAGGGTGTAAAGAAGTTAAATACGGAGTAGGCTTAAAGAGTATGAATGAACGTCTGATTATCTTAGGGGGACATATGACCTATAAGACAGAAGAAAAGCAAGGCTTTGAACTTGTCGTTTATCTAGAAAAAGGGAAGCTAAGTATTGATGAAACCTAGAAAAATAAGAGATAAGCAACAAGGGATAATAGCAGCCAGTAATTTTAAGTAGGCAAAGAAGGATTTGACAAGGGATGAATCAACAACCTGTAGAAGAAGGTGTGGATAATGAAGAAAATGAAAGTCTTAATTGTGGATGATGAGAAGCTGATTAGAGAAGGGCTTAAGATTATTTTGTCTTCTTATGAGGATTTAGACATCGTAGGCTTATGTGAGAATGGGCAGACGGCGTATGCGTTTTGTGAAAAGCAAGAAGTGGATATTGTACTTATGGATATTCGGATGGCCATTTGTGATGGTGTACTAGCTACTAAACTCATCAAAGAAAAGTATCCCCACATAAAAGTTTTAATGTTAACCACCTTTAAAGACACTCAGTACTTACAAGAAGCACTCCATAATGGGGCATCAGGATATTTGCTAAAAGATAGCTCCTATGACCTTTTATATGGAGGAATTAAAGCAGCCTATGAAGGGAATATTGTGGTACATCCCGAAGTGGCAGCAGGACTTATGGAAGGGACAGGCTCAAGCTTAGAAAAGGATGTACATAAACTGAAAGAAACCACCCTCTTAACAGACAAGGAACTCAGCATAATTACTGAGATAGCTAATGGATTAACCAATAAAGAGATTGGAGAAAAGCTTTATCTCACAGAGGGCACTATAAAAAATAATATTACAGGGATTCTCTCGAAACTGGCTTTGAGGGATCGTACCCAAATTGCTATTTTTGCCTTTAAAAACCATCTTATGGATGAATAATGACCCTTTAAGTGACTTAGGTCACTTTTTTTTATGACTTAGGCTAATAGCTACTAGAGGGCAGAGTGCCTATAATGAAGTTAACAATTCTAAAAGGGTACGAGGAGGAAGAATAGTGAAGGCAACTAGGGCCATAGAGATTAAAAATATTACCAAGCGTTTTAATGACAAGTTGGTAACAGATAATATTTCATTAAATATAGGGAGAGGAGAAGTATTTGGATTGTTAGGACCAAATGGAGCAGGAAAGTCCACCCTTATGAATCAAATAGTAGGTCTTATTAATAGTGATAGGGGAGAGATTTTAATAGGGGGGCACAATATTACTAAGGAACCAACAAAGGCTAAAAAGTTAATCGGTTTAGTACCCCAAGATATTGCTTTGTTTGGTGGATTAAATGCTTATGATAATCTTGAATATTTTGGAGGACTTTATGGTTTAAGGGGAGGCCTTCTTAAAGAACGTATTCATGAAGCACTTAAGATGGTAGCTTTAGAAGATCAGGGTAAAAAGCTCGTAAGAAAGTATTCAGGTGGAATGAAGAGACGTTTAAATATAGCAGCAGCTACTATGCATCATCCCCAGATTTTAATTATGGATGAACCGACAGTAGGGGTAGACCCTCAATCACGAAATTATATTTTTGAGATGATTAAAAAGTTAAATAAAGAAGAACAGACCACTATTATCTATACTTCTCATTATATGGAGGAAATAGAGACACTTTGCAATAAAGTTTTTATCATCGATCAAGGGAAGCAAATTGCTTATGGAACTAAAGAAGAGATTAAACGAATGGTAAAAAGTGATAAGAGTATTTATTTAAAGGGTACAGGTGATTTGCAAAAGTTACTTTTTGAACTAAAGAAACTAAAAGGTATTAGACAGGTTGCTTTGAGTGAAGAGCAAAGCTTAAAGATAGTAGCTGATGAGCAGTTTGACCTCAATGAGCTCATTCTTCGTACAACAGCTTGCCAGGTAGCCCTTCGTAATTTGTCTGTTGAAGAGATTTCCCTAGAAGAAGTTTTTCTTACTTTAACAGGTAAGAGGTTAAGGGATAGGGAGGAATAAAAGATGAATATTCGAACACCCCTCAAGAAAAACTTAAAGCTCTTCTTTAAGGAACAGTATTATATAATGATAGCTTTTGTGCTGCTTCCACTTATTATTACTTTAATGTTTGGTATGATGATGGAGGATTCCTTTAAGGGAGAAGGTAGCCTTAAGCCTGTCACTATTGGTTTAAGTTATGATGAGCAAAGCACTCTCGGGAAGATTCTAGCTAATGATCTTAAAAAGCAAAGTATTAAGGAACTGATTACAGTAGATGCAGGAAACCCAGAGTGTGAGGTCGTTATAAAAGAGGATTTTAAAGAAATTCAGATAACGAATAGGCGGACCACAACAGCTAGAACAGAGCTTGTAAGGGAATTCTTTGAAACCTTCTTAAAGCATGTCAGTGAGCAAGATGTGATGGAGGAAAAGATCACAAAGGAGCAGCTAGGCCAGAAGCAGGAAGCCTATTTACTAGAGATGCGTAAGCTTTTAGGGGCATTGCAAAGTGCAGAAGGAGTAGAAGAACGCATAGTAGAAGGTTATAAGACCTTAACCTCTTATGAGTATTATGCCCTTTCCTTATTTAGCTTTACTTCTATGCTCCTTATTCTTATATTTATAAATCTTTTTATTGATGAGAGAAATCAAGGGATTGTAACTAGGAGTAATGCGGCACCCTACGAAAAGAGTGATTATGTTATGGGCTTTACTTTATCTATGGGTACCATTGCTTTTCTTATTAACAGTAGCTATGTAGTAGTTATTCGCTGCATAGGGATAGGCTTCAAAGAAAATATTCTGGGAATCCTTTTCATTCTAATCCTTCAAAGCTTGATGCAAGGAGCGGTGGCTATGCTTATTGTGAGTTTTGTTAAAACAAAGATGCTGGCAAGTATGGTAACAAGTGTCATGCTCCTTATCCCAGCCATTATAGGTGGAGTCTTTACCAATGTAGAGCAATCAGGAAGTCAGTTGACACAGCTTATGGGCAGGATAGCACCTAATACCCTTATCCTGAATAGTTACAAGAGTTTAGCATTGAGTGGCAAGCTAGAGGATGCTGTGGGTTATCTTTTACCTATGTTGATAGTAAGCTTAATGTGTTTATTGGGTGCGTTACTTAAAGTTCAAGTGAAGGGAGAAATCTAAAAGATGAACTTCTTAAATATAGTCCTAGGCAATATGCGAAGAATGTATAAAAATAAGCTGACGATCGTAATGACTTTTTTGCTTCCTACTGCTATTGCAGTGGGTCTGGGTTTTACAATGTATAAGGATGAAGCCAAAGAGGCACCTATTTATATAGTAAATAGTGATAAAGGGTCTGAGGGACAAAATTATGTAGATAAAATGCTTCAAAAACATAGCCTTATTCTCTGCTCTAAGGAACATGGGATAGAGAAACTAAAAAAGAAACAAATAGCTGTGTGCTATGAGATTCCAGCTACTTTTTCAGAGGATATACACGCCCTTACTAAACCAACCCTCATTGCTCATAAGACAGAAAGTAATGTAGGAAGTGTTAGCACCTTTCAACTCGAAAGCAATAACCTTATTAGTCAGTTAATCTTGTGTAGTCACCTTCAACAAAGAGGAATTCCCATGACTTTAGAGGATTTTGAAGTACAAGGAGGAGAGGTTAATGTCATAGATCAGAATAAGATAGCTACAGGAGATAGAGATCTTTTGCATATCCTCATAAGCTTTATCTTCTTTGATGCTATTGTAGTGGCTTCATTTCTCCTGGAATTAAAGAAGGAAAATGTCTTGCAAAGAAGTTTAACAACAGCTCATTCACCAGCAACTATTTTTGGAGGAGTAATCCTTGCAAACTTTATCTTTTTATTTCTTGCTTTCTTCTCAGCTTTCTTCATTCAAGCGTTTTTACGGGGGGCAGTAAAGGTAGGGCTACTTCCTATCATAGCCCTTAATATAGCTTTTGCAGTCCTCACATCTTTAAGTCTAGGGGTATGTGTCTCAAGAATATGTAAGAATGAAGTCATGATTATTGTAGTAGTACAATTTGTGGCCTGGATCACCTGTTTCCTAGGGGGAAGCTTTGCACCCCTTGACTATTTACCTGAGGTCATTCAGTATTTTGCTAGATTTACTCCCCAATATTGGATAACTACTTCTATTGAGACCAATAATTTTTCTTTAAGTTTCGTTACCTTGCTTTTCGCCTTGGCCCTTTTTACAATCGGAACCTTTAAGGCCAATGCATCAGAAGCTTCTTAGAGGCAACTATATATTTAAAGAAGTACACCAAAAACAAATAGTAGCAATAAGAGAAAGAGGAGTTATAATATACTTCTCTTTTTTACTTTTGGAAAAGAAGTTCATTACTGTATTTAGAGAGAGATAGAAAGAGAAGAAGAAGCAAATAAACTTTGTTGTTTTAAAAGAGAACCAAAGAGGCATATAGCCACCTGTTTGTAATAGGATAACGATGGCAAGAAGCTGGATGAAAAAAGAGATAATCGCGAGAATACGAAAAGACTTAGGCAAGACTTTATATTGTCCACCCATTGTAAATTCCCCTAAGGGTAATCCGAAGATTAAGAGAAGATTTATAATGGTTATAATGCTAAATATAAGAGCACCTAAAAGAGAACACATAGATTTCACATCCTTATAAATAAACTGAATATTGATTATATAGTAACATAGATAGTAATGGAAAGCAAAAATTTCTATGTCAATAGATGAGCCTATAAAATGTATATAGGATAATAGCACTATACAGATTAACCCTAATAGGAGAAAATAGTAGGTTAGTAACCCAATACATAGTATTTATCAAGTTGCTTTGATAGCTCTTATGGATTAATATTAGTCATAGATACTTTGATAGGAGTATAAAATAAATAGATAGTAAAATAGGGAAAGAGGGGATTAGCGATGAAAGTATTACTTATTAATGGGAGTCCAAAGGAAAAGGGCTGTACTTATACAGCTTTATGCGAGGTGGAAAAAGCCCTTCAAGCCGAAGGCATTGAGACAGAAATCTTTCATATAGGAATGGAACCAATAAGAGGATGTATAGGCTGTGGTGGTTGTAAAAATACGGGACGTTGTGTGTTTAATGAGGATACGGTTAATCAAGGCTTAGAAAAAGCTGAGACAGCAGATGGCTATATCTTTGGTTCACCCGTACATTTTGCAGCAGCTTCAGGAGCCTTAACGTGCTTTATGGACCGATTCTTTTATGCAGGGAAAGACAATGCCTATAAGCCTGCTGCTGCTATAGCTTCTGCAAGGCGAGGCGGGACAACAGCTACTTTTGATCAGCTTAATAAATACTTTACCATTCGCAACATGCCAGTGGTTTCTTCCCAGTACTGGAATATGGTACATGGTAGCACCCCAGAGGATGTTCAAAAAGATTTAGAAGGTATGCAAACGATGCGCACATTAGGCAAAAATATGGCATGGCTACTTAAATGTATAGAAGCTGGTAAGAAAGCAGGCATCCAAATTCCTCAAGGCGAGACAATTGTTAGAACAAACTTTATACGTTAAAGTAAAAATGTAGATGAAATCAAAAAGTAAATACGAAGGCATCCCAATAAGTTAGACCTAAAAATCTAACTTATTGGGATGCCTTCAAAATATATAAAACAATTTAGTATAATTAGTCTGTTGGGTTTTAAGCTAGGATATGTTAATATCTACATAATGTTTACTTATGATCAAATAGGGAGGTAGAATATGAAAATATGGGAAGTAAAATATGGTGAAAACAGTATTAGAGTCGAGAACAAATGGGATGAAGAAAAGTTATTTGTTAATGATGAATTACAAGATAAGCAAATGGGGCCAGTTGGGAGAGCCAGGCTTTGGGGCGAATTACCTACAGGTGAGAAAATAAAAGTTTCCTTAGGTGGAAGTTTTAGAATACATTGCTTAATCTTTGTTAATAACAAATTGATTTTAGAAGAATAATAAAATCAATGTCGTTAGAAAAAGGAGTAGATAGAGTGAATAGTTATTTGCAAGGTTTATCAAAGTGGAAAGCGATAGGTTATATAGTTATTTTATTCATGGTTTTTATAGCAGG
>JAEYNQ010000139.1 GCA_023412455.1 Bacillota bacterium | reverse complement strand
CAGTATCAGTTGCGCCTATTTTTTGGATAATATTAGGGGTAGGAATAGCTATTAACTACTTAATTACTCACAAGAAGTATGAATAAAGGAAAGGCGATGTATTTTAAAGGATACATCGCCTTTTATTGAATAGTACAATAAATTTGTAAAGGTATTTGTAGGGTGGTATAATGTAAATTGAGTTATTTATCTATATAGGCGGGAGAGTATATGAAAAAATATATTTATATAAAAGATATTTTAGATTTTATGGTAGCCATCATTTTAACTATTCTATTATTACCTCTTTTACTATGCATTATGTTTATTATAAAGATAGATTCTAAAGGGCCTATTTTTTTTAAGCAAAAACGTATAGGAAAGGACAAACGCGAATTTTATATCTTTAAATTTAGGACTATGAAGATAGATACCCCTAAAGATATGCCTACCCACTTGTTAGATCAACCCGAAGTGTTTATTACAAGAGTAGGTAAATTATTAAGGAAAAGTAGTTTAGATGAATTGCCACAATTATTTAACATATTAATGGGGCAAATGAGCTTTATAGGTCCAAGACCTGCTCTCTGGAATCAATACGATCTTATAGAGGAAAGAGATAAAGTGAATGCTAATGCTGTGAAGCCTGGGATAACTGGTTTAGCACAAGTAAATGGCAGAGATGAGTTAAGTATAGAGGAAAAAGCTAAATATGATGGAGAGTATATAGAGGATATATGTATGGCTTTAGATGCAAAAATTGCTGTTAAGACAATTATCAATGTATTAAGTTCTAAGGGAATAGTAGAAGGCAATAGCAGAGATAATGGTTTAGGTGTATAGAAGAGGAGTTTGTTACATGAAAAGAATAATTATTGTGAATCAACACTATTATCCAGAGCTAGCATCTACAGGCCAAGTGTTTCAAGAAATCGCAGAACATTTTGTGAGAGAAGGGTATTGGGTAAAGGTAATAGCAGGAAGACCATTTTATCATGACTATACAACTAAAGATATGAACTTTAAACGACTTGCTAAAAAGGAAATATTAAATGGAGTACACATAAGAAGATTATGGAATACTACCTTTAAGAAAAGTTGTTTCATAGGTAAGGTGCTTAATTTATTGACTTTTCAAATTAGCTTGTTGCTTTATATGCTAGTAGCGATTACAAAAAAAGATATTGTATTAGTGGGAACAAATCCCCCTATGGGAATTATTTGCGGAGCATTAGCTAAGAAGATTAAAAAGTTCAAGTTTATTGGCGTTATACAAGATTTATATCCAGATATATTGATAAGTACAGGGATGACTCAAAAAACAAATATAATTTATTGTGTATTACATAAACTAATGAAATTCGCTTTTAGAAGTTGCGATACTCTTATTACAATTAGTCAATCAATGAAAGAATATATTGAAAAAAAATATGATATAAAAGATGTTACAGAAATTAATAACATGATTATAGGAGAACTGTATCCTATAGAAAATAGGAAATTGAAAGAAGATAAAGGGTTTGGTGAAAAGTTTGTTGTTATGTATTCGGGTAATTTTGGTATAGCTCATGAATATGAAACTTTACTAGATAGTATGAGACATCTAAAGGGAAATAAAGATATTTTATTTTATATAGTAGGAGGGGGCATACATTATACGAAGCTACAAGCAGAATGCCACAAAGAAGGTCTTGAGAATGTAGTATTCGAAAATTATGTAGAAAAAGACCAACTTAACCAAAATTTAAATTTAGCAGATATCCAACTTGTAATATTTAATAATAACTTTAAAAATGTGTTGATGCCAAGTAAGTATTATGGCATTCTTGCATGTGGTAAACCACTTATACTGATTACAGATGGTGAAAATGATATTACTAGAGACATTAAAGAGTATAGAATAGGTTTTATCCTTCAGAAGGGAGAAGGGAAACAACTAGCAGACAAGCTCATAGAACTTACCCAAAAAGTAGAGTTACGTGAGGAATTAAGTCATAAGGCAAAGTATCTTTATAAGATCCGTTACACTAAACAAGTAGTATTACAAAAGTATTCGGAGGTTATAAGACGCTATGATAAATAAAGTACTCATTACAGGAATAAATGGTTTTATAGGTCAGAATCTAGCTAAAGCACTTATTTTAGATGGGTATGAGGTGATTGGAGTATCTAGAGAAGCATCTTGTACTATAAGAAATGTACATCATTATGAGCAAGTTGATATCACACATCATAGCACCATAAATATGCTTTTTAAAGATTACAAACCAGATTATGTCATACATTTAGCAGCCATTGTTCATAAACAATCTATGCTAGCCACCTATAATGATTTTTACGAAGTTAATTATTTAGCGAGTAAAAATATCTTTGAGCAATGTAAAATTAATAATGTCAAAAAACTATTTTTCGCGAGCACAGTTGAAGTTTATGGAGAGAACAATCAAGAGGGTAGACAAGTAGTTACGGAGGAAACAGCTACGTATCCTAAAACAGACTATGCAAGAACTAAGAAACTAGCAGAGGAAGCATTAATAAGTTTAGCAAAAGACACATCAATGCAATATGTTATTATGCGTTTTGCCCCAGTTTACGGGAAGGACTTTACGTTAAATATTGACAGACGGATCTATATAAGAAAAGCTAAAATAGCTTACTATTTTGGAAAGGGGGATTATTTCTTTAATATGTGCTCTATCAAAAATATTGCTTATTTTGTATGTCAAGAATTAAAGTACATAGAGGAAGAACAAGAAATATATAACTTAAGTGATACAATCAATTTAAAGGTGAAACAAATTATTGCTTTAGAAAGGGATAAACAGTTCATTTTAAAACTTTGTATGCCTTATTTTATGATCGCCTTAGCTATAAAAATAATAGAAAGATCTTTGAAGTTAGTAGGTAAGAAAAGCATTCTTTGTACCTATAATTTTGAAAAGATATTTAGGTGTACTATTTTTGACAATAAGAAGGCAGTTAGTAAGGTAGGTATTTTAGAAGCTAATATGGAGACAACCCTTTACAGAAGTGAGGAATAAATATGGAACTTTATTATGATAATATCATATTTAATTTGCAAAAGGCAGGAGGTATTTCAGTTTATTGGTATGAATTAATAATAAGAGCAATAAATACTTCTATGCATATAAGCTTTATAGAACATAAGTTAAGTGAGAATATTTTTAGAAAGGCGCTCATATTAAATGAAAAGAGTATAGTTAGAGATGAGAAGTTACCTATAAAGCTAGTACGCTATTTACCATTAACGACAAGTTTGCCAAAAGGCGCAATATTTCATTCTAGTTATTATAGAGTTTGCAGGCAGAAAGGAATTAAAAATGTTGTTACTGTCCATGACTTTACATATGAATACTACATTAAAGGATTAAAACGTTATGTACATAGTTTACAAAAGAGGTATGCTATTCGTCATGCTGATGCTGTTATATGTGTTTCAGAAAATACAAAAAAAGATTTGTTAAGGTTTTATAAAGATATAGACAGTAATAAGGTTAGTGTCGTATATAACGGTGTAAGTAATGAATTTAAGCCATTAACTAATGCAAGACCTCAATTACAGGAGGCAGATAGGAGTTATGTCTTATTTGTGGGAGGTCGTTCGTCTTATAAGCAGTTTGATTTAGTCGTAGATGCGCTTGGACAGTATAAGAAGCAATGCTTAGTTATTGTAGGTGGGGGTGCACTTACTAAAAAGGAAAAAGCCAAATTAGAAGATAACTTAATGGGACGATATGAACATTTAGAAGGAATAAATAATAAGGAATTAAATGCATTATATAATAAAGCTTTTTGCCTAGTCTATCCATCTATTTATGAAGGGTTTGGTATTCCTGTTATAGAAGCTATGCAAGCAGGGTGTCCTGTTATTGCTACAAGGGCTTCATCTATTCCAGAAGTAACAGGAGAGGCAGCAGTACTTATGGAAGAAGCTACAAAAAGCTCACTAATAGAGTCATTGGCTATTTTAGAAAAAGATGAACAAAGAGAAGCTTATAGGCTAGCAGGCTATAAACAAGCTCAAAAATTTTCATGGGATAAAGCTTTTGAGGAAACTTTATTCGTTTATAAAACCTTATTGAATGAAGAAAGATAGAGGGAAAGAAGATGCGTGTACTCTTTTTAAATAATATACCATCACCTTATAGGGTAGACTTTTTTGATGAATTAGGTAAATCCTGCGAATTAACAGTATTATTTGAGAGAGACCAAGCCAGTGATCGAGATAAGAGATGGAAATCTAAGACTTCTTCGTATTATAATGCTGTCTTTTTAAAAGGAAAAAAGCTAGGGGCTGATGGTGCTTTCTGCCCAGGTGTTATTAGTTGGTTAGATAAAAGAAAGTTTGATATCTTTGTAATAGGTTGTTACAGTACACCGACTTCTATGTTGGCTATAGAGGTATTAAAGTTAAAGAATATCCCATTTGTGTTAAATGCAGATGGAGGATTTCTTAAAAAAGATAGTAAGTTTAAATATATGCTTAAGAAGCATTTTATTAGTAGTGCAAAATGGTGGTTGAGTACGGGAAAATCTACCACACAATATTTATGCCATTATGGAGCTAATAAGGAGAATACTTTTACCTATCCCTTTACATCTATATGGGAAAAAGAAGTGCTTAAAAAACATTTAACAAAGGAAGAAAAGCTGGCAATAAGAAGAGAACTGGGGATAAATGGGAAAAAAGTAGCTATTTCTGTAGGTCAACTGATTCATAGGAAAGGCTATGACCTACTTTTAAGGGCATGGGAAAAGGTAGATAAGGAATTTGAACTCCTTATTATAGGAAGTGGAGAAGATAAAGAAAGTCTAGAGAAACTCAAAGAAGAAAAAGAAATTCATTCTATTACTTTCATAGATTTTAAAACAAAGGAAGAATTGAAAAAGTACTATTTAGCAGCAGATATATTTATTTTACCCACTAGAGAAGATATATGGGGACTAGTGGTTAATGAAGCTATGGCCTATGCACTTCCAGTTATAACAACTGATAGATGTATTGCTGGTTTAGAGCTTATTAATCAAGGGGAAAATGGCTATTTGTTAAAAATAGACGAATTGCAGCACCTAAGTAGTTATGTTGAGGCTATATTAGAGAATGAGAAAGCTCTATATCAGATAGCACAAAATAATCTGGAAAAAATAAAAGAATATACAATAGAAAACATGGCGAAAGAGCACCTGGATTTCTTAAAAAAAGTTACAATTCAAGAGGAGAAAAATGAAAATACTGGTAATAGGACCTATAGAAAAAGATAAGATAAGTGCAGCTAATAAATTTATGATTAATCTTATTAGAAGTTTAAAACCTGTGTCAGTTAGTGCTTTATCAGTGCATACTATTCCGCTATATCCATATTGTGAAAAGATTTATTTGGCGAAAGAAGAAGCAACTATAGAAGATGACATTAAGTTTATACGTTTAGCCAGTATAAACTTACCTTTATTAAGAGAAGTATATATATTTATTAATACTTTTTTATATTGTTTAAAATGGTTAAGAGAGAATAAGGCTATAACTCATAGGAGAATTGTGATATATAATATGAAGCCTCCTATTCCAATGGCTTGTTACTGGGCTACAAAGATAATGGGAGGGAGAGTTGTAGGCATTATAGCAGATATTCCATTCAATTATAAGTTTAGTATAAGAGGAAAAAAATATAATTATGGTAAAAAGGGGATGGGAGGTTTTCTGCAATGTTTGGATTGTAGGAGTCAAATTAAGTGGTTGAAGAAAATGCATGGTTTAATTACACTATCTGAATTCACAATAAAAGATTTTGATTATAAGAAGCCCTATATTTTGATGGAGGGAGGGAGTAATAAAGAGGAAGTCAGCGAGGGCAAATATAAAAATAGTAAAATATGTGAAAAGGTAGCAATGTTTTGTGGAAGTATCCATCCTATACATGGAATAGATCTGTTATTACAAACATGGGACAGATTACCTAATGAGTATAAACTTATTATTTGTGGTAGAGGTCCAGATGAAGAAAAGGTCCGAGAATTTTGTTTAACTCATAATAATGTGGAATATAGGGGAATTGTACCTTATGAGGAATTGTTTGATTTACAGCGAAGTGTTGATTTATTATTAGTGCCCCATCCAATAGATGTAAGACATATTCGTTATCAATTTCCATCTAAGATATTTGAATATATGAATAGTGGAACGCCTATTTTAACTACACCATTACCTACATTACCTGAGGATTATTTACAATATATGTATGTATCTACGGATGCATCTCCTCAAGGCTATGGAGATGAAATTATAAAGATAATGGGATTTAGTAAAGAGCAAAGATGTGAAAAAGGTAGGGCAGCTAAGAAATTTGTGAGAGAAAATAAGAACTGGGAACTACAAGGCAGGAGAATACTAGATTTTTTAGGAAATACCAAAGGGTAATAAGAATAAGCATGAAGCAAAGTTATGGTAATAACAAAATTATAGGATAACTTAGAGGGAAAATATGAAGTATGTATATGCAAAATTATCTAAAATAGAATTATTAGGAGTAAGGCTAGGTGGTGCAGGTTTAGGAAATTTACTGTTTATTTATGCAGAATCCCTGGTTTATGCGCAGAAAAATAAGGCGCAGCTTATTTGGCCAACGTGGCCCTCTCTTAAAATAGGTCCTTATATGCGAAGGGAAAGGGATAAGAGATTTTATAATGACCTTTTCACTAATTATTCTAGCTATATGGATGGAATTAGAAAGCTTATAATATTATTAACTAAACAGAAGATTCATAGTACAACCTTAGAAAAAGTAGCTTCATTGGAAGATAAGGTTGTTATCTTTGATACCTATAAAGGCAGTTTTGAAAATATAAGAGAAGAAAGTAAGCTCATTAAAGAGGATTTAATAAGAAATCTTTGCCTAAAAAATCGAAGGGCTTTAGAGTATGATTTTTCTCATAGTGTGAATATCCATATTCGTTTAGGTGATTTTACAAAGGCAGATTATCAGCGATTAAGAAATGGGGCAGAGAATGTAAGTATTCCATTAGAGTGGTATAAGCATATCATTGAAGAAGTACGACAAATATTAGGGTATGTTATACAAATTAATGTATTTTCTGATGGCACTGATGAAGAACTTAAGGAGATTTTAGACATGCCTAATGTTATGCGTCTTAGCTTTGGAACCAGCATAGCTGATATTATAGCATTATCTCAATCAAAACTGTTTATTTGTTCAGGGAGTACCTTTTCAATGTGGGCCAGATATTTAGGGAGAACCTGTACCATTGCCTATCCAGGGCAGTTAAAAGAGGCGATTTTATTGCCACAAGAGGAAGGCTTTGAAGTGGAAATAGATGAAGAGGAAAAATTGCCAGGACCTATTAAAGAAGCAGTTATTAAGTTATATAGTACGAATTAGAAGGCTTAGTGATATGGAGGTAAAGTATTGAAGCAAAGAATAAGTCTATCAACTCAAACGGCTAAGGAAAGAAGTTATCTGGTTAAACTTAATATATATAAGAGCACTATAATAAGAGTATTGAGCGTGGGGATTAACTTTTTGCTTGTCCCTATTATGATTAACTATTTAAATAGTGAATTATATGGTGTATGGATGGTACTTTTGTCTATCTTATCATGGATCACGTTTTTTGACTTAGGATTAGGAAATGGTCTTAAAAATAGATTAGCAGAAGCCCTTAGTAAGGAAGATATTAAGAAAGCTAAGGAATATATCATTACGACTTATGGTATTGTTATCATATTAGTCATAGGCTTTATAGGGGTTGTTTACTTAGTAATGCCTTATATCAATTGGCAAGAGATATTTAATTATACAATTATAAGCAACGAGGAGTTTAGGCAAGTTACTTGGGTCACAATCCTTATTATTCTTCTAAACTTCATTTTAAGTATTTATAGGATATTATTTGAGGCGGTACAGTCTTCTAGTACCATTGGAAGTGGACAGCTATTAAGTAGCCTCATTACTTTAATTATTATATTAATCCTCTCTAAAGTTGTAAGTGGTTCCTTATTAGTTATGGCATTAGCTTATGGTGCAGGTATAATACTGTCAGGTATTGCGATGACCTTCTTGTTTTTTAAAAAATATAGCTATTTGATGCCAAGATTAGCAGATTTTAATAAAAGTGAAATACATAGTGTGACAGGATTGAGCATACAGTTCTTTATTATTCAATTAACTAGTCTAATTATTTTTACAACGGATAATATGATCATTACTCAGGTATTAGGGCCAGATGAAGTCACAGCCTATACGACAATACTTAAGTTATTTAGTATAGTTAATTTGGGGTATGGCATTATATTAACGCCACTATGGAGTGCCTATACGGAAGCATACTCAAGACAGGACTTTAGGTGGATAAGAGAAACACTGAAGAAAATGAATCTACTCCTTATTCCTACTACTATAGGGATTGTAGGGCTAGGTATTCTATGTAGGCCCATTACTACCTTATGGATAGGTAAGGAGCTTGGCTATACTAACGTACTTATAGAGGTCACTTGTATTTATACACTCGTATCTGTATGGAATAACATATATGCCTATTTTATTAATGGAGTAGGTGAGGTTAAGCTATATATGTGGACAGCTTTAGGGGGGGCAATTATTAATATTCCTATATCCATTTATTTAGCTGGAGAACTTGGAAGTGCAGGTGTATTAATAGGGAGTATTGTTTCCTTATTGCCAAGCAGCATACAAGCACCTTTAGCTACTGGTAAATTGTTAAGAGGAAAGGAAAACTATAATGAAGATTGTATATGATTATCAAGCTTTTACATTCCAGAAATATGGAGGAATATCGAGGTACTTTTATGAAATAATGAAGGGGATCAAGAAGGAAAAGGACTATGAAGTGGAAATAGGAGTCAATTATACAGAAAATGGCTATTTAGGAGAAATTCCTCACTTAGGAAACTATAAAGCTATCCAATTAGGGGATTTTAGAGGAAAGGTAAGATTATTAAATGCGATCAATCAGTATAGTACCTTAAGAAGTCTAAAGGAACCTTATGATATTTTTCATCCGACCTATTATGAGACCTATTTCCTTAAGCGAATAGGGGCAAACCCTTTTGTATTGACTGTACACGATATGATTCATGAGAAGTTCCCAGAGTTATTTCCAGAAAGAGATTTAACAGCTCAAAATAAGGCGTTATTAGTAGAGAAGGCGACAAAAATTATTGCTATTTCTGAAAGTACTAAGAAAGACTTGATAGACATCCTTAATGTCCCTGAAGAGAAAATTGAGGTTATTTATCATGCTAATTCATTAGTTATGCCTAATGAAGAAAGTGAAATAGTCAAGAAATTACCTAAACGATATGTTCTTTTTGTAGGTGTGCGAAATGGTTATAAAAACTTTAATAATTTTATAAAAGCAATGACAGATCTGATACATAAAGATGGTGAACTCTATGTATGCTGTGTAGGAGGTGGCAAATTTAATGAAGAAGAGAAGGCCCTTTTAGAAGAATTAAAGATTCAAGAAAGAATAGTACAGATAGGTGTTTATGATAGCGATTTAACACAAGTCTACAGAAAAGCATTAGCTTTTGTGTTCCCTTCTTGGTATGAAGGTTTTGGTATTCCTCTTCTAGAAGCCATGTATAGTGGTTGCCCTGTTATAACAAGTAATGTAAGTTCGCTTCCAGAGGTGGCAGGAGAAGCAGCCGTGTATTTTGATCCCTATAGTGAGAAAGAAATACAAAAAAGTATAGAGCAAGTTATTTACAATGAAGATTTAAGAAAGGAGTTAATCCAAAAAGGTTATAAGAGGAATGCACAGTTTTCATGGAATATTACAGTCCAAAAAACAAGAGATGTTTATAGAAGTTTAAAACCAAAACAGCACTAAGTACAGATATTATAGGACGACTTTTATCTTAAGAAGTATTATTGATCATATTTATGATTATTTTGGTACACCTAAATCAAAAATTACAATAGATCGTTATATTACCATCTAAACATAGAAGATATCTATAGGGAAAATGCGAAGGATTTAAAACAATTAGGATGGAAATATGAGTTTTCCTTTTTTTGAAATACTTGACTTATTAGTAGAAGGAGAGAATGAGCTTGCAGGGAGGTAAGGGGATGAAGTGTAGGATATGTGGTAGGATGAGTAAGAAGATATTTAGTACGAAGTTACTTTATAAATATGATGCGAACTATTATTATTGCGAAAAATGTGGTTTCTTGCAAACAGAGGAGCCCTTTTGGTTGAAAGAAGCCTACAGCAATGCATTAACCTGTTATGATACAGGCGTACTAGAACGAAATATGTACTTTATGAAAGCCTTAACGGTGTTTATTTATAAGTATTTAGATGTGAAAGGCAAGTACTTAGATTATGCAGGTGGCTATGGTATTTTAACAAGGTTGATGCGGGACAGAGGGTTTGATTTTTACTGGAATGATAAGTACGCAGAAAATATGTTGGCAAAAGGTTTTGAGTGGGATGGAAAGTCAAAAATAGAAGCTATTACAAGCTTCGAGAGCTTCGAACATTTTGTAAACCCTATAGAAGAAATTGAAAATTTACTGAAAATCAGTAGAACAATTATTTTTTCTACTGATGTACTGCCAGAAGAAAAAATTCCAGCGCCTAATGAGTGGTGGTATTATGCTTTAGAGGGTGGACAACATATAGCATTTTATTCCCATAAGACATTTATATATATAGCTGAGAAATATAACCTTAACTATTATTGTATATTGGGAATGCACATATTAACCGATAAAAAGGTTAAGAGATTAAAATGTGGAAAGCTCATGCAGAAAATCTCAGATAAATGGAATCTATTATATACCTATACAAGAGTTTGTCATAAACTGAAGGTTAACAAGAAGACGATGTCTGATATGACATTACTTTTGAAAAAGAATAGAGAGGTGGAGAACAACATATGAAAATAGCATTAATTACAGGTATTACAGGACAAGATGGTTCTTATTTAGCAGAACTATTATTACATAAAGGATATGAGGTACATGGGATTATCCGTAGGCATAGTAGCATTAGTACCGACCGAATTGATCATTTATTTGAGAACCCCGAGATTGGAAATAAACGTTTGTTCTTACATCATGGAGACTTAACAGATTCGAGTAACCTTAATCGTTTAATTGAAAAAATTCATCCTGATGAAATTTATAATTTGGCAGCACAGTCCCATGTAGCCGTATCCTTTGAAGTACCAGAGTATACAGCTGAGACTACAGGGATTGGAACTATGAGGCTTTTAGATGCCATTAAAGAGTCAGGTGTAAAATGTAAATTTTATCAAGCCTCCACTTCAGAATTATTTGGTGGGCTTGCAGAAACAGCTCCACAAAATGAAAAGACACCTTTCCATCCCAAAAGTCCTTATGGAGTAGCTAAACTCTATTCTTATTGGATAACTGTAAACTATAGAGAAGCCTATGGACTATATGCTTGCAATGGTATTTTGTTTAACCATGAATCTCCAAGACGTGGGGAGACTTTTGTAACCCGTAAAATTACCCGTGCAGTAGCAAGTATTATAGCTGGCAAGCAAGAGAAGCTTTCTCTGGGAAATATGGATGCTAAGAGAGACTGGGGCTTTGCAGGAGATTATGTAGAAGCTATGTGGCTTATGCTTCAACAAGATAAGCCAGGTGATTATGTTATTGCAACCAATGAAACCCATACGGTAAGAGAATTCGTAGAGCTTGCTTTTAAAGAAGTAGGTATAGAAATAGAGTGGAAGGGGACAGGTGTAGAGGAGAAAGGCTATAACAAGAAAAGTGGCAAGCTACTAGTCGACGTTAACCCAAGATACTTCCGTCCTTCGGAGGTAGAGTTCCTTTGGGGAGATTGCAGCAAGGCTGAAAAGGAATTAGGTTGGCAGAGAAAGACGAGCTTTATGGAGCTTGTTAAAATGATGGTTGAGAGTGATATGAAAGAGATCGCAGGAATGAGCGTCAAAGAGTATTTAAATAAATAACAGCACAATGGTATAGTGTTTATAAGTAAGGTGGAGATAAAAATGGAAAAGGATTCTAAAATTTATGTGG
This sequence comes from Bacillota bacterium, assembly GCA_023412455.1. Taxonomy (GTDB): domain Bacteria; phylum Bacillota; class Clostridia; order Lachnospirales; family Cellulosilyticaceae; genus Sporanaerobium. Next base: position 2,609 of record JAEYNQ010000139.1, on the reverse strand, counting down.
CAGGTCATTTAGGACTTGTAGGCTCTAATATTGTTAAAAAACTAAAGCAAAAAGGCTATACCCAAATCCTCACTAGGACAAGGCAAGAACTAGATTTAACAAATCAGAAGGCTGTTATGGATTTTTTTGAAATAGAAAAGCCAGAGTACGTTTTTTTTGCAGCAGCTAAAGTAGGAGGAATTTATGCCAATAATACCTATCCTGCGGATTTCATTATGTTAAATTTACAGATGGAATGTAATATTATTGATGCAGCGTATAAGCTAGGTGTGAAAAAATTATTATTTCTCGGAAGTTCTTGCATTTACCCTAAATTATGCCCACAGCCGATGAAAGAAGAGTATCTTTTAACCAGTGAGCTAGAAGATACTAATGAAGCTTATGCCCTAGCTAAGATAGCAGGTCTTAAGATGTGCCAATTTTATAAGAAGCAATATGGGGCTAATTTTATTAGTGTTATGCCTACTAATCTATATGGGCCAGGGGATAATTTTGAACTTCAAAACTCTCATGTTCTACCTGCGCTCTTGCGTAAGATGCATGAAGCAAAGATAAATAGTAATCCTAGAGTAGAAGTATGGGGGACGGGTAAAGCACTTCGGGAATTTCTGTATGTAGAAGATATGGCAGATGCTTGCGTATTTGTCATGGAAAACTATGAAGGGGATATATGGCTGAATGTAGGAACAGGTCAAGAAGTAACGATTAGAGAACTTGCTGAGACTATTAAAGAAGTTGTAGGCTATGAAGGGGAGCTTTGCTTTGATACAAGTAAACCGGATGGAACGCCTCGTAAGTTATTAGATGTATCTAGGCTTAAGGAAGTGGGTTGGACCTATAAAGTGGGACTTAAGGAAGGCATACAAAGAACTTATGAGTGGTACCTAAAGAGTGACACTATTAGGGGGGAGACAAAGTGAAAATAGTAGCCGTGATCATGGCAGGAGGACGAGGAGAACGTTTTTGGCCTAAGAGCAGGAGGGATATGCCCAAGCAATTCCTTAGTCTAACACGAGATGGGAAAACTATGCTTCAGCAGACTGTAGATAGAATCAGTCCATTAGTAGCTCTGGAAGATACCTTTATTGTAACTAATGCACATTATAAAGACTTAGTAGCTGAGCAGATTCAGGGGCTACCTAGAGAGAATATTTTACTAGAGCCAATAGCTCGCAATACAGCTCCATGCATAGGACTTGCGGCAGTATATATTCGGAGAAAGTATGAAGATGCTGTGATGTTAGTGCTTCCTTCAGACCATCTGATTAAATATAACGAGTTATTTATTGATACACTTAAGGATGCTACTGAAGTAGCTTTAGAAGCAGAAAATATGGTGACTATAGGAGTAACTCCTTCTTATCCTGAGACAGGTTATGGCTATATTCATTTTGGTAAACGAAAAGAAGATGGCACAGGAGTTAAAGCATATAAGGTAACAAAATTCGTAGAAAAGCCTAATTTAGAGACTGCCAAGGAATATGTGGCTTCGGGAAAATACCTGTGGAATAGTGGTATGTTTGTATGGAAAGCCTCTACCATCCTAAAGAATATGCAAACCTTTTTGCCACAGATCTATGAAGGGCTTGAACGCATAGAGGGCGCGTTAGGAACAACCGAGACCAACAGTGTTCTCAAACAGGAATTTACAACCTTCACTAGTGAATCTATAGACTATGGTATTATGGAAAGAGCAGAAGCTATCTATACTCTTTTAGGGAACTTTGGTTGGGATGATGTAGGGAGTTGGCTTGCTTTGGAACGGATTAATACTACGGATGAAAATGGAAATGTAGTCATGGGAAATGTCATTACCATTGATTCCCAAAACTCCATTATCCAAGGGCAGGATAAACTAATTGCTACTATTGGTCTAGAGAATCTTATCATTGTAGATACAGACAATGCCATATTGATTTGTAATAAGGCCAATACTCAAGATGTAAAAAAGGTAATAGAAAATTTAAAGATTTGTAACCGTAACGATTATTTATAGTAATGGTATATGTTGTATTTATATTCAAAAAGGATGAGGAGCATGCTATGTGAGCATGCCACTCATCCTTTTTTAGTAAGCATTTTTATTTACTTGGCCTTTAAAGAACGCCATTAAGTTCATTTTTATATCAAAGAATATATTGCATTTTTGAAAGGGAAAAATACATAAAGATGAGTTTACGACATATAAATTATTTTATAATGCAAAGAAAGTGACTACTGATGTCTAGTCGGAGAGCGGGGGTAGGACTCTAGAAAATGTAAAGAGAGTTAGGGGGGGAGAATATGGCGGTATTGGTGACGGGTGGAATGGGATATATTGGGAGTCACACAGTGTTTGAACTTATAGATGGTGGATATGATGTAGTGATTATAGACAACCTGGTAAACTCTAAAAAGGATGTGTTAGATAGACTAAGGGTTTTAGTGGATAAAATACCGTCTTTCTGTGAGCAAGATCTAAGAGACAAAGCTAAGTTAAGAGAGGTTTTTGATAAGTATAATATACAGGCCGTTATTCATTTTGCAGGGCTTAAGGCAGTAGGGGAGTCTGTTACTAAGCCCTTAGCCTATTATGATAATAATGTGATAGGGACATTGGTATTATGTGA
>JAEYNQ010000124.1 GCA_023412455.1 Bacillota bacterium | reverse complement strand
GGCTGGGGAAAACCAAACCTTTGATGATATGGACAATATTGTGACAACAGACTTGAGATAGTAAAAAAGTGTTAGACAACAAAGGTCCTTGAAGGCGTTGTCTAGCACTTTTTATGTGTTAGAAAGAGTAAAAAAAATCCAAGGAGAGAAATAGAATGAAGATTGGTGTTAGAGCACACGACTATGGAAAGATGATAATAGAAAAATTAGTAGAGCGTATTAAAGGAGATGGCTTTCAGGCTATTCAACTGGCTCTCACTAAAGCTATTGAGGGAATAAATAATTATTTAGAGGTAAGTGAAGAAGAAGTGGAGGCCATTCATAGAGCTTGTAAAGAGGCTCAACTAGAGATAGCTGTATTAGGGTGCTATATAAATCCAGCGTTATTGGAGGATGAGGCAAGAGCAAGTGAAATGAAAAAATTCTTAAGAGCAATGGAAATGGTAAGACCTTTAGAAGCAGGCTGTATTGGAACAGAAACCACTCCTTTTTATGGGACAGAAGAAGAGCGGGAAGTTGCCTTCAAGCTTTTGGTGAATTCTGTGAGGCAAATGGTAGAAAAAGCTGAGCTATTGGGCATGGATGTAGGTATTGAACCTGTAGCTTATCATACCTTGAACACACCTGAACTCACCAAGCGCCTTTTAGAAGAAGTACCTTCAGAACGTCTTAAAATCATTTTTGACCCTGTTAATTTGTTAACGGCAGAAAACATTGAAAAGCAAGATGAATTGTGGGAGAGATGCTTTAAGTGTTTTGGAGACAAGATTTGTGTCATGCATATGAAGAGCATTGCTTTCAATAAATACGGAGAGCTGGAGAAGCCTCCTTTAAATGAGGGAGCTGTTCATTACGATAAAATCATGGCATGGTTAAAGGTCCATAAGCCAGAACTCACCTTGCTTCGAGAGGAGATAAAGCCAGAAGAGGCCATACGCGATAAAAAATTTATGTTAGGTCTAATAGCTGAGAAATAATAAAGAAGCTCTAATCATGAAGGCAAAATAAGCCTTCGTTTTAGGACTTTTTTTGTATCGAGAAGAAGGCAAGATTTGTATAAGAATGAGATAAAACAACAAAATATGATAAAAATATGTAGTTATTGCATAGTAGTACAGAATGAATAAGTGGTTAATTTGGTAAAGGTGACTATGAATAGTATGAATTTATAACAATATATGTGAAAGTAAGTAAGATTGAACAACTTTTTATATAGCAATATATTAAGAAAATATATAATATTTAAATGTATTAACACTTCAATAAAAGCCCTAAAGAGGTATAGCCATATAGCAAATGAATGGACATAAGTTATAACCTATCCTAATCGGCAATGGGATGAATCCATAATAGGTAAAGGGAGCTTTTAAGAGGGAATGGGAAACTTAAGAAGGCTTACTAGTAGACTTTTAAGACAAGACAGGAAAATGAATTTAAGATTTAAAATAATAACTCAATAAATGGGAGGATTAGTAGAATGAAAAAAGCATTGGCTATGTCATTAGCAACATGTATGTTAGCAACTTCTATGGTAGGTTGTGGAGGATCAAAAAAAGAAGAAGCACCAGCAACAACAGCATCAGACACTAAGACAGAGGCACCAAAGGAAGAAAAGAAAGAAGAAGCAAAATCTGATGAGAAAGTTGAACTCCGTATTTCTTGGTGGGGTGGGGATGACAGACACACTGCTACATTAGATGCTATTAAAAAATTTGAAGAGTTAAATCCTAATATTACAGTAAAATCCGAATATGGTGGATGGGATGGTCATGCTGAAAAGATTACTACGCAATTAGCTGGTGGAACTTGTACAGATATTATTCAAATCAACTATGATTGGATTAGCCGTCTTTCAAAGGATGGTAAAGGCTTCTATGACCTTGAAGCTTTAAAGGATATCATCGCTCTGGATAATTATTCAGAAAACGACTTAGCCTTTGGCAAAAGTAATGGCGTTTTAAATGCTATTCCAGTATCTACAACAGGTAGAAATATTTATTATAACAAAACCGTATTTGATAAAGTAGGCGTACCTCTTCCAATAACCTGGGAAGAATTCATTGCAACAGGTGAAAAGTTTGCAGCACAAGGTTTATATCCTTTTGACCTTGATGATGGTAGTGGATTTACAGGTTGGTATTTAGCAACGGTTTATGTACAACAAAAAACAGGCAAGAACTTTATTAATGAAGATGGAACACTTGGGTTTAGTGTAGAAGATATTCAAGCTGGTTTAGATTTCTATAAATCTTTAGAGGATGCTAAGGTTATTCGTGACCTTGAAGCAAGAACAAATGAAGCAGGAACAACCCCACTTTATCAGACACCAAGTTGGATTGATGGTAAAGTAGCAGGCGTTCTTGAGTGGAATAGTTCAATTGGTAAATTTGAATCTGTATTAAAAGAAAAAGGTCAAGAACTTGCATTAGGAGAGCTTCTAATGCTTAAAGATGCAAAAGCCACAGGTTGGTATCAAAAACCTTCTTTATTATTTGCTATCAATAAAGATACTAAGTATCCAGAAGAATCAGCTAAGCTATTAAACTTCTTATTAAATGATCCAGAAGCTTCTGTTATCCTTGGTACATCTCGTGGTATTCCATCAAGTAAAGCTGCTGCTAAAGCTTTAGCAGATGCTGGTAAGTTATCTGGTATTGCTTATGATGGCTTTAATCAAATTGCTAACTGTAATCCAGAACTTGTAAGCCCTTATATGGAAAATGCTAAAATGAAAGAAATTTATATCGAAGCTACGCAAAAGACATCTTATGGTCAAGGAACAACAGCTGAAATCGCTCAAGAAATGTTTGATAAGATGACAGAGCAATTAGCAGATATAACAAAATAGCAAAGTTATTAATGGGGCAGGGCGACTTGCCCCATTAATAAACAGAAAGGAGATTTAATGAAAACCACAGCTAAAACAATATTTGCAAGAGAACGCTATATTGGACTTATTTATATAGCGCCTTGGATCTTTGGATTTTTTGTATTTACATTGTATCCAATACTTGCTTCATTTTTCTTAAGCTTTACAGACTACGATTTGATGAGTGCACCGACTTGGGTAGGCCTAGAAAATTTTACACATTTATTTAAAGATAAAGAGTTTATAAAGGCTTTATCAGTAACCGCAAAATATGTTATTTTTGAAGTTCCTCTTAAGCTAATTTTTTCTCTATTTGTGGCCTTTATATTAAATATGAACCTTAAGGGTATTCATTTCTTTCGAACAGCCTACTATATTCCATCTATTTTAGGCTCCAATGTAGCTATCGCTATTTTATGGAAGTTTATATTTTCAACAGATGGCCTTGTTAATCAAGTATTAGCTAGCATGAATATTGCACCTGTAAGTTGGTTTGGGCAAGCAACACCAGCTATGTTTACCATCGTTTTATTGCGTGTCTGGGAATTTGGCTCAACAATGGTTATTTTCTTAGCAGCACTTAAAGAAGTACCAACGGAGCTTTATGAGGCAGCAGAGGTAGATGGTTCCAATAAAGTGCGAAATTTCTTTAATATTACTATGCCTATGATTACACCTGTATTTTTCTTTAACTTTGTTATGCAGCTTATTCATGCCTTCCAAGAGTTTAATGCACCTTACTTAGTAACCAATGGGGGACCTATGAAGGGAACCTATCTCTTACCAATGCTTATTTATGACAATACCTTTAAATACTATGATATGGGCTATGCCAGTGCTATGTCATGGGTACTATTTGTCATTATTATGATTTTTACAGCTATTACCTTCAGAAGTTCAAAATACTGGGTATTTTATAATGATAATGGAGGTGAAGAATAATGGCACAAACAGCTCTCGAACAAGCAGAATATGCAAGACAACGTAAAAGAAAACTGAAAAAAGGTACCAAATTAACACTGTTATATGGACTACTTATTTTTGTAGCTATTATTATGCTTTATCCTATTATTTGGTTAATTGGGGCTTCTTTTAAGAGTAATGCAGATATTTTCTCATCTATTTGGTTTATGCCAAAGGAATTTGATTTTACTCCCTATATTCAAGGCTGGAAAACTGGAACAGAATACACCATGGGGCATTATTTTATAAATACCTTTCAAATCGTTATCCCTAAGGTTATTTTTGTAGTTATTTCTGTTACCCTTACATCCTATGGCTTTGCCCGTTTTAACTTTCCAGGTAAAAAATTTTGGTTTGCTGTTTTAATAGGAACCTTACTGTTACCCAATATTATTTTGAGAATCCCAAGTTATATGATGTGGAAAACTTTCCACCTATTAGACACTTATGCACCACTCATATTACCTTCTTTGTTTGGTGTAGATGTTTTCTTTGTATTTATGTTAGTTCAGTTCTTTAGGGGAATTCCTAAAGATCTAGATGAATCGGCAAAAATAGATGGTTGTAACTCTTTGCAGACACTGATTTTTATTTTAATGCCTGTACTTAAACCAGCTATTATTTCATGTGGACTATTTACATTTATGTGGACAATGAATGATTTTATGGGACCATTAATTTTTATTTCATCTGTAGAAAAATATCCATTAACCATTGCCTTAAAAATGTCAATGGATGCAACGGGTGGGGCTTTTGACTGGAATAAGGTTATTGCTATGTCACTTGTTGGTCTTTTGCCATCTATAGTTATCTTTTTTGCTGCACAAAACTATTTTATAGAGGGAATATCAACGAGTGGGATTAAAGGTTAGGGGGAGATTGCAATTTTAAATGGGCAAGTAATTCATAAAACCTCCACCAGTATTACTCTTGAGTTAGATAGTGAATCTTGTTACTTTACAGAGGTCCCCTATGAACTTTATATAGATAATGCTTTTGTGAAAACAGTAGGTAAAAATATTGTAACGATTAATCATTTAAGGCCCAATACCTGTTATCTCTTGGAATTAAGGGACGAAAGGAAAAGGAGCCAATGGACAGAAGAGGTAAGGACAGAAGGGGAGACAGCTGTACTGAATGTTCGTGACTTTGGGGCAATAGGTGATGGAGAACACTTAGACACAAAAGCCATACAGGCAGCTATTGCAGCTGCACCAGAGGGAGCACGCATTGTACTTCCAGCAGGTATATATAAGAGTACGCCTCTCTACTTAAAGAGTAATATGACCTTAGAATTAGAGGAGGGAGCCGTACTACTAGGCGAGCAAAGAAGGGAAGAATATGGTATTTTGCCACCTATCATTAAGGGAGGTGACCCAAAAGAAGACCGTTATCTTGCTTTCTGGGAAGGGGAAGCCCTTCCTTGTTATGCTAGCCTTCTTACAGGGATTGATATAAAAAATGTAAAAATAATAGGGCAAGGAACCATTGATGGTAATGCACAAAATAGTGACTGGTGGGTAGATGTAAAGGTAAAAAGAGGCGCATGGCGTCCAAGAATCATGTATTTTATAGGGTGTGAAGAAGTGGTAGTAGAAGGGCTTAGGATTCAAAATTCACCTTCTTGGACAATCCATCCTGTTAGATGTAAGCAGATGCAATTTATTAATCTTTATTTAAATAATCCAAAGGACTCACCCAATACAGATGGAATTAATCCAGAATCTTGTACAGATATTCAAATACTAGGTGTCAAGTTTTCCTTAGGGGATGATTGTATTGCTATAAAATCAGGCAAGTATACTCTACCTAGAGAAAAAAGAGTATGTAGTAGGAAGATTATGATTCGTAATTGCCTTATGCAGTTTGGGCATGGAGCAGTTGTTATTGGAAGTGAAATGTCTGGAGGCGTCCAAGAGGTAAGGGTGGAAAGATGCCGCTTTGAGAATACCGACAGAGGTGTGCGCATAAAGACAAGAAGAGGTAGGGGAAATACAGCTATTGTAGATGCCATTTCTATTAAGAATATTAAGATGGATGGTGTACTAACGCCCTTTACTATAAACTCTTTTTACTTTTGTGATCAGGATGGCAAAAGTGAATATGTCTGGAGCAAGGAGAAGTTACCCAAGGATGATCGAACACCTGTTATAGGAACCCTTTCCTTTGAAAATATTCATTGCAGCAATGTGGAAGTATGTGCAGGTTTTATTTATGGGTTACCTGAAGAAAAAATCAAGGATTTGAAATTTAAAAATGTGCATATAAGCTTTAGCGAAGATGCCAAACCTGATTATCCTGAAATGCTAAGCTTCCAGGGAAAAATGGTACGACATGGTTTTATATTCAAAAATATTATAAAGTTGGTCTTAGAGGATGTAAGCATGGAAAATCAACGGGGAGAAACTTTTATAATAGAAGCAGTAGAGGATTATAGGTATAAATCATAAAGTGTAAAGAGGAGAAATCTAAAAAAGAAACCTAAAGGAAAATCAACTTTAGGTTTCTTTTTTATGTGCGCCCAGCATGGGCGCAATCTAACAGGTGAAAGTCCTGAGTGCGGGTTGATAGTGCCAAGCACATAGCTTAAGGCAAGGGTGTCCATCGTGAGGTGGAATCTGAAGGAAGCCAGCGGC
>JAEYNQ010000111.1 GCA_023412455.1 Bacillota bacterium | reverse complement strand
GAGTACCAAGAGCGCCAAGATATAAGTAATAGAGAGCCCTTTACCATTAATCGTGAGCAATTGGCAAAAGTGGAATTGCCGGAGTACCCTATGGGTATTAATGAGCTAGCTAAACAGATTAATAAGGTTATTGATAGGGGCAACATTAAAGGTATTACAGGGGCTCAGATTAATGAGAAGCTAAGAAATGCAGGGATTCTTAGTCATAAGGTAGATGAGGAGGGCAAAAAGTGTACAGTGATCAATGATACCTCTCATCAATATGGAATTAAGGCAGAGCAAGGGGAGTATAATGGCAGGAAATATGAAAAGGTTATTTTTACCGATAAGGGTAAGCAATTTTTACTAGATCACTTCCTAGAAATCATGCAACTTGATGAAGTAAGTGCAACTCGATAATATATCCCTTGCCTATGATGGAAAGGCTATTTTAGTTGAAATACATGTCTGATTTTTACTAGGATGCTACAGAGGAAATCGCTATACTATCATCAAGGAGGGGATGAAGTATGAAATACAAAGGATGTTTATTAGCCGTTAAGGATATGGCTGTATCAAGAAACTTTTATGAAAAGGTTCTTCACCAAAAAATTTTAATGGACATAGGTGTACATGTTTCCTTTGAGGGATTTTCTTTGCAAGAGGGATATGGAGAGTTGATTGGCATGCCAGCAGATAGGGTTCAAGAAGGAGCCAACAATTTTCAAATCTACTTTGAAGTAGAGGATTTGGATAAGGTATATGAGGAGCTCAAAGGTATATCTGATTTAATATGGGTACATGAGCTCAAGGAATACCCCTGGGGACAGCGAGATATTCGTGTGTATGATCCAGACAAGCATATTGTGGAAATAGCAGAGGATATGGGAGTGGTTATCAAGCGATTCCTTAGAGAGGGGATGTCCTTAGAGGAAGTAGCAAACCGTACCATGTATCCGCTTGAAATGATCAAACATTACGTGAGTTAATGCATTATACCTATTTATCAAGAAGTTAAAGTGCTTAATATAAAAGGCGATAACCAAGTAGAAGGAGTACAAGGTTATTGCTTTTTTTAGAATATATAAATAAAAGAGAGCTGTCTTTATAAGGTTTAGAATGGTGTATAAGAAAAATATGTTATACTGAGACAAAGATGAGTGAATTAGAAAAGATTGTATTTACAATAGGTTTGAAAATGAAGGGTAATAATAGGAAAAGGGGTGTTTTTATGGCTATGTGGAATCCGTGGCGTGGGTGTCATAGGTATAGTGAGGGTTGTAAATATTGTTATATTCACAAGGGGGATTATAAGCGAGGAGTAGAGACGGATGCTATTGTGCGTACAGAAAAGTTTAATGTTCCTACTGAGAAAAACAAATCAGGAGAATATAAAATCAAAGCAGGACAAACGGTGTACCTTGGCTTTTCAACAGATTTTTTGATTGAAGATGCGGATGTGTGGCGACAGGAATGTTGGGAGATGATCAAAGAGCGCTCAGACCTACACTTTATTTTTCTTACAAAAAGGATTAAGAGATTTATGGATTGTGTTCCCACCGATTGGGAGGATGGTTATGATAACGTAACCGTTGGCTGTACAGTAGAAAATCAAGAGACTGCTGATGAGCGCCTCTCTCTTTTTTCGTCTCTACCTATTAAGCACAAAAATATTATTTGTCAGCCTTTGATTGAAAATATAAATATCGAGAAGTATTTGCAAGGTGTAGAATGGGTGGTAGTAGGTGGCGAATCCGATAAAGAGGCTAGACCTTTTCATTATGATTGGGCGCTAGATATTAGAGAGCAGTGTCTACGAAAGGGCGTTCATTTTGAATTTCGCCAATGTGGTACGCATTTTATCAAGGATGGCAAGGAGTATAAATTATCTGTTCGAGATTTATGCTCTCAGGCAAGGAAAGCTAATATCAATTGCTAAAAGTTTTTGTGATTACATTCAATAGAGGAATAGGACCTTTAAAGTTATTTGAAAAACTCCTTCCTAGTGAGAATGGTTAGTATCCCATTCTCACTAGGAAGGAATTTTTGTTTAAAAAATATTTTGAATAGTATATAATTTTAATTACAATAACTAAATGAAACAGGGGGATAGAGATGGGAACAAATAATGAGCTTTTTAATCAAATATATGAAGAGTTGCATTTAGAGCGTATTAATCAAGAACTAAGAGAGGATATTATTTCCTATCTAAAAGGGGAAAGAGAGTAGCTTGTTTTATCTAAGATACAACATAAGATTGATTATTATTTTTTTATAGGCTAAAAGAATATTTAAATACGGGAGAAAATGATTTAGCCAAAAGAGGCTATTATGTGGCCTCTTTATTAAATGCATCAGCACTTATTAGTGCACATGAATATAATGATAGACGTTATGAATTATATCATCAAATAGGTATAGATAAAGATATAGTGATACAAGATGTTTCTTCAACTATTAAGAAGTTGTTAAACTCAGATCCAGAGGATATCTTAAGTTTTTTACGAGTAGAAATAGGAGATTTTAATGAAACAGAAAAATCTTGCTAAGTCATGCTTTGGCCATTGTAGTAGGCAGTCAAAAATCAGGTCAAAGAGAAAGAGCAATTATTAAGTTAGAAGAAGCTTTTGAGTATTTAAAACAAACTCAGCATATAGGAGCACTTACCTTATTTGCATTTCTTAGAAAATGTGGAGAATCTATGGATGAGCAAAACATAGGGGACTTAGAAGCCGTTTTACCATTTACCAGTTTTGCCCTAATGATTGGGGAACAAATTATAGCAAAAGAAATAGAGGGATGAAGCAGATGAAAAAAGAAGAAGTGTTAGGGATTATTATGGAAGAATTTGAAGGAGGGGAGCAGGAAAGAAATGATTTTTATGGCTATTTAGTAGGAGACAGGGATGAGCATACAGCTTCTTTAGAAAAGATTGACTTCACATATTTTTGGCGCTTGAATGAGCTTTGTTTTGACCCAGCTAATGCATATGATGAAGAAACACAAGCCATCATCTATCGGTTGATTTACATCGTGAGTGAAAAAAAACCAGGTATACTAATAACAAGTAGTTACAAAGATTATAATTCGCCTCCAATACTTAAAGAAGCTGGTGTTAAAGAATATTATATGAAGCAGGATTGTATGTATAGAATAGAAAATTGCTTTGATTATAGGTTTAAGTATAAGGGGACTAGAGAACTTAATGAGTGGTTATGTGATGTAAACAAGTATTATCCTGAATGCGTAACCTATTTTTTAAACCAACAACCTTTATTCAATAAACAGGAGCAGCTAGCCACTCTAGTATTTATGGCAAATGAAGTCAAACAGCATCCTACGAGTGAGTATCTTCTAACCATGCAAAAGTGGATGCTTTCTTTGATGACTATGACCTTTGGCACAGATAAGGTTAGAAGTGTTTATAGGGCATTTGGTAAGTACAAAGAGATAGAGAACATCTTAGAAAACCCGCTATCCATTGTGTTAAGCGAAAAGGAACCGGTGCTCTTTTATCTTTGTAATTGCTTCCCTGAAAGTGAAGAGGTTTTAAAAGAAATGGCACGTTTAACCATGGTTCTTTTGGATAGGAACTTTCTAAGAAGCTATTATCACTATTGGAGAGATACTCACCGTATAGTCTTATGGAAACAATTAGAAGTGCCTAAAGAACTTTATTTACTCTATGCTTGTGAAATCCTTAATCTTTGTTCAAATTCTAGTATTCAAGAAGCTTGTGAAGAAATAGAGGCTCTTGTTAAAGAGAATAAAGCAGAGCTTATTGCTCTATTAGAAAAACAATTAGAACGGCAAGAGATCTGCGGTATTAACTTACTAGGGATTATGCTGAATCATCAATTATTAAGTAAAGACCAAGCAAGTAGCTATTTAAAGTGGGCTGATGACGTGCTTATAGCTCAAGTAAGTGACCTATTCAAAGCAGCACAAAAGGAATGGGGCTTTGAGCCAAGTGTAGAAGTGCTTTTAGCTGAGTTACCTAAGCCAGAGTTTGATAGTAGGATGTTTGCTAAATATGAAGAGGAGTTTATCAGACAAGAAAAGGGTTTTCTGCCATGGAGTATGGCTGCTATTGGCCTTATGAACTATTCGGTAGTAGCTAACAATATGGTTAAATTGCTAGTGTCCCATTTACATAACTATACTTTATTATACAGCTATTTTGATGAAAAGTACTTATACTATAGCCAATTAGAGGCCAAGGCGTTTCTAGAGGATTTGTATCATAAAGGCTTTAGACTAGAAAAGCTAATCGAAGTGGTACTATGTCAATACTGTGTTGATCTCTCTTATAACAGTAAAAAAGTAATAATAGATGAAAGTCTTCTTTATGACTTTTTATTAAGGCATCAAGAAGAACTAGAAAGCCTAGTGCAAGAAATGCCTTTTGATTCTGAAACGATGAGTTACCTCTTAAGGCTTTTATATAAGGACAAAGATGATTTTAATGACAAAATCTTAGTAAGTGCCCTTAAAAATAAAAATAAGAAGGTAGTTTTAAGAGCAGAAGAACTCTTATTAAGTCGTGAACAGACCGTTAGGGAAGAAATAGAAGCTATTAGCCGTGGAAAAGGAAAAGCATCTGTTGATGCTGCCTGTCGTTTGCTCCGCCAGTGGGATAATGAAAAGATGGAAAAGAAATTACAAGAGATAGAGACGATTGAGAGCTTAGAAGCGTTTATAGCCAAAGCGTACACAAAGGCTCATGAGAAAAATGTACCTTATAGCGATGTAATAGATTATAAACAAGTCAGAGAAAAAAATAGCGAAAACTATGTTTCAGAAGAGCTCATCAAGTATTTTATAGCAGAATACATCATGCTTAAGGATTTTTATAGAATTAAGACTTGCAATAAGATCAGTGATATGGTGAATCTTTATGATTTACAGAGCTTATTACAACAGCTATACAGCCATTGGGTAACAGAGGGAGCGACTATTACCTATAAAAACATCCTATTCCCTTATAGTTTACTGGCTACGCCTACTCAGCTTACAGTCTTAAAGAAGCAAATAGATGAGTGGAGTACAAATAGTAAGCCAGCGCTGGCTGCCTTTGGGGTCCAATGCTTATGTATGAATGGGAGCAAATTAGCCTTACTATGGACAGATAGCTTGTCTAAAAAACATAAAAATAAAAAGGTACGTGAAGCAGCAGAGGCGGTTATGGGTAGAGTTTGTGAAGAGTGGCAGATAAGTCAAGATGCCCTTGAAGATGAGATTGTTCCAGATTTTGAATTTGATAGTCAAAGCGTACGTTACTTTGATTATGGCCAGCGAAAAATAAAGGCCACTTTAAATCAAGATTTATCTATTGATTTATTTGATGAAACGGGGAAAGCTATTCGGAGCTTACCAAAAGCATCAGAAAAACATGGAGATGTAAAGGAACTGGTAAATGCAGCTATACAAGAACTAAAGTCCATTAAGAAGGAACTACCTCGTGTCATAGATCAACAAGCACTTCGTATGACCAAAG
>JAEYNQ010000069.1 GCA_023412455.1 Bacillota bacterium | reverse complement strand
AAGACCCAATAATGAACAATCCTCCACTTTTCCTCCTACCCCTCCTACAGGTAGGCCAGAAGGTTTAGAACCTCCTATGCCTCCTCAAGGACAAGATAAGGGAAATGGTGGCTTCGGTGGTTTTGGTGGTTTCGGTCGTGGCCCTCAAGGTATGCAAAGCTCTAGTGAAATAGAAAGCTATGATTTTATTATAAGTGCCTCTAATAAGGGCTTTACCAATGTTTCAAGTAGTACTAAACCCGCTTCTAATCTATTAGAAGTTTTCTCCGATGTTAAGAGTGATAGCGAATATGCCCAAGCGATCGCCTTTTGCAAGAAAACCGGATTAATGACAGGCACCACAGCTACCACCTTTTCTCCTAATCAAACGGTTACCCGAGAAATGTTTGCAACTATTTTATATCGCTTAGCTAACTCTCCAGAAGTAACCACCTCTTCTTCTTTTGAAGATGTAAAAAATAGTTCTGCTTACTACTATCCAGCCATTTCATGGGCTAGTGAAAAAGGTATAACAAGTGGGATGAGTGCCACACATTTTGGTGTAGGGCAGGCCATTACCCTAAAGGATGCAGCGACTCTACTAGAGAACTACAAAAAGGGTGGAGACCTTTCTAACTATCTTAACGCCTCTACCAGTTCTGCCCCTGCAACCCGTGGCCAGATTGCTACCCTTCTTATGAGCTATTGCATACAATAAACTAGCCGGTTTTACTTCCATAAAGCTGACTTAACTAAAAAACGTCTTGCCCTTCTTAAGAACAAGACGTTTTTATTTTTGTCTCTTAATAGACATCACTTTTATGATTATGCAAAGCCTCCAAAACGTCATCCATTCGCTTACGGGCATCTCCTCCAGTGGAGGCTCCCTTAATATAATTTAACAAATGGAGCTTTTGCGCTTTATCTAAGCTGGCAAAATAGTTAAGGGCTTCTACATCTTCTCCAAGAGACATGGCTAACCCACTTGGCAATTCTTCGTAGTGATCTGAGCTGTGCACCTTTTTCATCCTCTCTGGCATGAATTACTTCTATAAAGGAAGTTCTACGGGGTAGTTTAACCTTATCTCCTACTTTTATACTTTATCTCTTATCACTTATTTTCTATATTTCTTTAGTTCTTGTACCGTCTTCACTACTTCTTTTACAGTCTGAACTGCCTCAGAGGGCCTCCCACTGTTTTCCTGCGAAATACTTCTCACTTGCTCACTACTTGCATAACCATGCAAACACTACTACATTTGGCAATAAACTTATTAAACATAGGACTTCTCTCCTCGATTTTCTGTCCATATTTATCTAAGCATAGAATATGTTATCTAAAATAATAAATCAAGGTATAAAAAAGTACCTATGGCTAGGTACTTTTTATCATCTATTTCCTCACTAGGTACTTACTAGACTTCCCCTGGGTAAAGGACTCCCCATTCTTTTCGAAGAGTATCCATGATTTGCATAACCTTTAAGGTTTCTTCATGAGGCATTTCCTCACATTCTATTTTTCCTGCCTTTATGGCTTTAATAGCCGCTATGACCTCATATTCATAACCGGTTATTTTTTTAGGTATCTCAACCCTTTGCAGCAATTCATGCTGTTTATTAAAAACAGAAATATCTTCACAATTATTTATATTCTCAATCTTAATATAGCCTTGGTCTCCATAAATAATTCCTTGTCGATCAGAGGCAGCTAAGGTGGTACTATTTAAAACAGCCATTTCACCTGTTTTATAAGTAAAGGTTATACTATTTTGTAAATCCACTCCGGTATCTGATAACAAAGCTGTTGAAGTGACTTTTTCAATGGCATTGCCAAAAACCATGAGAGCAAAATTAATAGGATAAATACCAATGTCAAGAAGAGCCCCTCCTGCTAATTCTGGTCTTATAATACGCTCCTTATGGGCAATACTATAGCCTAAGTTAGCTGTCAACATAGCTGGTTTACCAATAATGCCACTGGCTAATACTTCATCTAGAAGCCTTCTAGCTGGCATATATCTGGTCCAAATAGCCTCGGTAATGAAAACATTTTTCTCCTTAGCAAGAGCCAGTACTTCTTCTGCTTCTTTGGTATTGCGTGTAAAAGCCTTTTCACAAAGGACAGCCTTCCCATGCTGGATACAAAGCTTAGCGTGCTCATAATGATGGGAATGAGGTGTAGCTATATAAATAAGCTCCACTTCCTCATCTTTTACCAGCTCCTCATAGGAACCATAGGCTTTTTCAAAGTGATAAGTTTCTGCAAAAGCCTGTGCCCGTTCTAAGTCTCTGGCTCCTACAGCATAACAGGTTACCCCTTCCATCCCATTTAATGTGGTTGCCATAACACCTGCTATACTTCCTGCTCCTAAAATACCAATCTTCATACTTAATCTCCTCCCTATAACCTATTTTCTTTGCACTTACTTATAAGCTCATCTCTACTCTCATTATATCGGGCTTACTCCCTAAAAGAAAGAGTTTACTTAAAATGTCTTTCTCTTTAAGTACTAGGCTTTATAAAAAACACTTTTAGGTCGCCCACAAATAGGACAAACATAAGTATCTGGCAACTCTTCAAAAGGAAGCTCTCCTTCATAAAGATAATGGCAAACAGAACATTCATATTGCACACTTTCCTGTGAAGATAACCCTTTCTCTTCTAATGTCACAGGCTTTACCTTACCAGCTTTCAAATCTCTATAATGCCCATAGGTCATGGGTTCCGTTTCTAATAATTTAGTGGCTTCTACAACTTCTCCAATAAAAAGGGTATGGGTGCCTAAATCTATTTCTTCCACTACCCTACAAGATAAGGTGGCAACACTGTCTTTCTCAATAATTGGTGTCCCTAATGTATCTAAATTATAGTCGATGCCTTGAAGTTTATTGACACTTCGCCCACTTTGAAAACCAAAATGAGCAATGATATCTAGAGGTGCCTGCTTTCCTAAAACAGATACAGTAAACTTTTTAGAGCTTGTGACCATATAATGGGTCATATTACTCTTCATAACAGTCACACTAATCCGTATAGGTTCTGCCGTTAATTGCGCACACGTATTAATAATACATGCATTTTTAGCCCCATTATTTTCTGCTCCCAAAATAAATAGCCCATATGTTAATGTAAATAGCGCTGTTTGATCCACCCTTTTTTCTCCTTCTCCTTTGAAAATTCTCTATTCATCTTAGCACATTATTAATTTTTAGTAAATGATACCAATATTCTGTATAATATGTTGTATTACAATTTTCGTTATATTAATTACTCCTACAATCATCTCGTTTAAAAGAGGAGAAAAGATCACCCATGAACACCCTAAAAAAAGTGCCTCAAATAGATATCCTATTTGAAGCACTCCCTATCTCATTCCTATTATCTAAAGCTTATATATAAGTAATCTCTATAGCGCCAAAGCTGACATCCCCCACCAAAAC
This sequence comes from Bacillota bacterium, assembly GCA_023412455.1. Lineage (GTDB taxonomy): Bacteria > Bacillota > Clostridia > Lachnospirales > Cellulosilyticaceae > Sporanaerobium. Next base: position 6,252 of record JAEYNQ010000069.1, on the reverse strand, counting down.
CATCTTAACGGTTTCATTGGCTACATGATTATTTTTTTCTTCTACTGCACCAAAGGATGCCCTCACTTGATTATCTACAGCCCATTCTTTAGGGACATAAAGTTCCATCCCTGCAAAGCTGACATGCACGCGTACTAAAACTTGACTATCCTGAACTTGAGCATGATCAAAATAAACATTCATGGCCCCAAAGCTACATTCTAAGTCCGCTTGTTTAAAAGCTTCAGAGTTAATATATTTGGAGCTAGCACCAAAAGAAGTGCTTTGTTTCACATGGCTTTCATCTTCTACATCTATCACTTCAAAATCCTCAAATTCTTTTCCCCAGTGGCCATGGTGGTGATAATGGCACCAACTTTTATTATAAAATACCATGGATAAACCGATACTTCCTAAGGCAGCCACAGCAAGGACTGTCCAAGGTGTTAAATTTTCAATACCCAATTGTTTATCATAAATAATCCCTAAAAATGCAAGAGGAAATAAAATCCCTGCAAAATTAACTGGGTAAATACTCTTCACCAAAACAGCTCCTAAAAATACGGTAAAAATCATTGAAAAAATACTTAAGTCTTCTAAATACCCTAACTTCCCAACAATCAAAAAGATTGCGGTCAAAATAAAGGTGACTCCCCAAAACAACCTATTCTTATTCATTCTTAAACACCTTACCTTTCTTTATTGTATAAAATTTATCTTTGATCTAATTTATATTTGAGAGATTTATAATAATTTCTGGAAACATAGACCGTTTTGTGGGTATTCTTAAACTCTAACACACTGGAAGCGGTTAGGCTTCGGGTCACACTGTAGACTTCCTTGGTATTCAGAATAGTGGATTTGGACACCCTCATAAAGTAAGCTGGCAAAAGCTCTTCTAGCTCATACAGCTTATACTTGACTTGAAAAACTTCATGGCGCGTATGGGCACTTATGCTATTTGACTCTGTCTCAAAGAAAAGAACCTGCTCCACAGGAAAATAGTACTCTTTCTCCTTTTGATAAAAAACCATTTGTTTTTTATTGGCAGCAAAGCTAGCAATCACTTGTTGCAGTTTTTGTACCTCTTCATTGATTTCAGCACACCGAATAGTCACTTCACAGCCCTTTACATTTGCATCCACTTCCAATTGAATTTTCATCCTCACACCTCATTCTATGTCTCCTTATTCTGCTTGCCTCTCTATGCATTCATTATATAAAGACTTTATTTTATTGTATATACTTTTCAATTAACAAGTAAAGATTAAGGGGTAAGAGGTTAGAATTTAGGGGTTAACGCTCTCTAAATACACGCAAAAGAGGCGATAGACTTTCTAATTTATAGTCCACCGCCCCTTCTTATCTCTCTACTAATGAGACTCTCGCAATGAAATCTCCTGTTTCTAGTTGATTTCTTTTAAAAGGCTCTCTACCTTTTCTCTTGATAGCTCTGTCATCTCTATAATGGTTTCTACATCATTACCTTTTTGAAGCATCTTTTTAGCAATCTTTATACGCTCTTCCTCTCTTCCTTCTTGTCTTCCTTCCTGTATTCCTTCTTGTCTTCCTTCTTGTCTTCCTTCTTGTCTTCCTTCTTCAAACTTCTCTTGTTCTCTCATAAGCAGTGTCATATACTCTAATTCAGCCTCCTTACTTATTCTTACACTTTCTACCTTTTGGTGAATCTTATTTAAAAACTCACTCTTTATCCCATTGGCAACCTCCTCATTGGAGTGTTCTACATATTTTAAGAATTGCTTCATTTCTACATCGATATCATCCAATGTGCCTCTTGTATTAACAAAGATTTTCTTTGTGGCATCACCCATAGGAATAAGCTTATCTTGCTCACAGTAATTGGCAAAACTATAGACATGTCTTCCTTGATTGTATAGATCAAAAGTACAGATAAAAATAATATAAGTTGGTGGTAATTTTTCATATCTCTCACCTTTTAATATTAAATCCAGGTCCATATTAGCTTGATAGTAACGACTTCTTCTTGGTAAATGTTCCTTATTGGTCCGTTGCATCTCCACATTAAATACATTATTGTTCTCATCTGTTACATAAACATCTAGTCGAACACCTTTACTTTCAACGACATTTTCTATTGTTTTTTGATTTTCAAGTAGCCTTATTTTTTGAATAGGAAAGCCTAGAATCCTTTCCAGTACACTCTTACAGATTTCCTCATCCATCATAACCTTTGCAAACATAAAATCATCTTCTAAATTTAATTCTCTAAGGGTTTTTTCTTTTCGCATGCTTACTTCCTTTCAATAATGTCTATTCCCCTCATTTATATAACTCTATCTCCTCATGCTTTTCTTTGCTCTCTACACATCTACTCTATTGCACCTTGTTATTCCTATACTATTATAACCTATTTTCATCCCTTTTTAAATGACTTCTCCCTTTAAGTCTACAAAAAAGCGCCTTACTACCCTTAAGTAGCAAGACGCTTTTGGTGTTCTTCACCGTATTTCTTTCTCCTGAATCCTACCCTTGTTCGCTCCCTCTTAAGTTCCATTCGCCTTAATCTCCTTTTGCCTTTGCTATGTCTATGACAGCCCCCTGCACTTGTCCATAGCAAACGTTTATTAGAGAATGAGGCAGACTACTCCCTCTAAGAGGTACCTAAGTGGGGGGCTTCTTCCAAAGCTGCTTACATGTTTTAGGCCTTACAGCATCAGAAGCACTGGGTACGATTCATTTTAAAACAGTCCAACATTCCTTACTAAAAATAAAAGATGTAAGAAGTAGTCTCTTAAGCTCTGGCTACCTAGCTTCTTAGGTCTTTATAAGGGAAATGTCAGAGCCTTTGCCAAGGTTTCACATTGTCTTATAAGACGCTATCGGCTTTTAAGTAGAGCCGCCAATCAACTCTTACATTCTTATATATGTGTTTGTATTAAAAGTGTGGCTACTCTTTTAGATGTTTTTCGTAAAATTTTAACAAGTAGCTTAATCCATAGTTTTTATGTTAAAATAGAGCCCACTACTACTTATGAGGAGGTCTTTATGGACAACTTTATTTTTAATGCCCCTACCAAAATCTACTTTGGAAAAGGCATGCTTGACAACTTACCTAAGGCTATTGCTGCCCATGGTAAAAAGGTACTTCTCGTCTATGGTGGCGGAATCATCAAGAAAAACGGGATTTATGACCATATCCAGGAACTTCTTGCTGACTGTCATCTCGTTGAATTATCGGGTGTAGACCCTAATCCACGAATTGAAACAGTAAGAGAAGGTGTTGCCCTCTGTAAAGCTCATCACATTGATGTCATACTGGCAGTAGGTGGTGGAAGTGTCATTGACTGCGCTAAAGTCATTGGAGCTGGTTCCTATTATGACGGGGATGCTTGGGACTTGGTCATGGATGCTGATAAAATCACCCGAGCTCTGCCTCTTGTAACCGTTCTCACCTTAGCTGCTACAGGCTCAGAAATGAATCCCTTTGCAGTTATTTCTAATTGGGATGTTAATGAAAAGCGAGGTACATTCTCTCCTACTATGATCCCACAAGCTTCTATTTTGGATCCTGAGTTCCTTTATACTTTGCCTGCTCTTCAAACAGCCTCCGGTACTGCAGATATTATGTCTCATGTCTTTGAGAACTACTTCAAAAAAGAAGAAGATACCTTTATCCAAAATCGTTTAGCTGAGAACCTACTTCAAACCTGTATCACGTACTGCCCTATCGCCCTAAAAGAGCCTACCAACTATGAGGCCCGTGCCAACCTAATGTGGGCTAGCACCCTAGCCCTCAATGGCTTAGTAGGTGCTGGTAAACCTGGAAGCTGGTCATGTCATCCTATAGAACATGAATTAAGCGCCTTCTATGACCTGACTCACGGCGTAGGCCTAGCTATACTCACTCCACGCTGGATGCGCCACATTCTTAACGAAGAAACGGTTGATAAATTTGTTACTTATGGCAAAAACGTTTGGCACCTTCCTGAAATGGAAGACTCCTTTGCCTATGCCAACGCCGCCATTGACGCCACAGAAAACTTCTTCAAAGCCTGCGGCCTCCCCATGACCTTTAGCGAAGTAGGCATTACAGAAGAACACTTCACCCTCATGGCAGAAAAAGCTGTCAAGATTGGAAACCTTAAAGACGCTTATGTCCCACTTACTCCAGAAGACGTTATCACCATCTTGAAGGCCTGCTTATAATCGTACTTCTTAAAAACCTATAAGAAAAGACAGGGTCTTCTTATCACTTATGTGTCAGATGACCCTGTCTTTAATTAATAGGACTCTCCTATTCTTTTCTCATTAAATCATCAAAACGCCATGAGACAATAGTTACCCTATACTCCACCCATTGCTTACCCAAATAATAGACTTTGATGGGTACGCGCATCCACCTTGTCTACATATTCAATTTCCTCTGAGCCACCTAAAGAAAGGGCTACTCCTTCTACCTCCTATAGAAGAAATGGCCTCTCTTTATATTTTTTAAGGATTAAATTTCTTTAAAAGCCATGCCTTTAAAGGTGCGCAGGGGATTGCCCCTTTCTAATCTATTTTTCTCGAGCCACATCAGCTTATTTTCTTCAGCTTTGATTAATCGATTACTTTGTGCTAATAGTTCCAGCAATCGATTGGTGGCAATCTGCTTGTTCATATGCTGACTTCTTGCTTCTGTGGAAACTACTGCCATTCCAGTGGGCTTATGAATGGCTCTTACACCCGTTTCTACTTTATTGACATGCTGTCCCCCTTTGCCTCCACTTCTAAAAGTCTGATACTGGATATCCCCTTCCAAGGAAATCTCTTTTTTCTCCTCCACCAAGCTTACATCAATATACCAGTTCTTCCTTTTATGTCCCACCCTAAAGGGACTTTCACAAATCCATAAAATAGAGCCATTCACTTTTTCTATTGGTTCTTCTGATTCACAAATAAGAGAGGAAAAACATTGTTTGTATCTTCCAGCATGGGCTTCCAGTAGCATTAGAGTAGGATACTCTTTTTTCAACTGTTCATAATAAAGTCCAACTGCTAATTCACATTCGCAAGGCCCTTGACCTGAACTCATTTGTAGCTTCATCTCCCTCACCTACCCTTTATAAGTAATAAGCGGTCTTAATGTTGCTACCACATCAATGAGTTCATACATGACAAGACTTGCAATAATTTGTTCTATATTTTTATAAGCTTCGGGTGCTTCTTGAAAAAGAAGCTCCGTATCATGGCAGACTACTTTACTTTTAAGGGAGGTACACCGAATTGTATCTCTGTCATACTTATTGTTAATTCTTGACTTACAGAGACTCCTTGCCCATCTACGTCCTGCTCCATGGGATAAAGAATCTAAGGCTATACCTGTCTCCTCTTTTGGCATACACACATAACTTAGATCACCTCTAGAACCAGGAATAATAATCGCACCCACTTTAGCAGAAGTAGCTCCTTTTCGATGGATAAACCCCTCTTCTGTCTGCTCTAAGAAATTATGGTAGCAATCAATACGTGTAACCACCTCATCACTTACACCCACTTGCTGCAGTAATTTCTGAGCCACCAACTTTCTATTTCTTCTAGCCCATAAGAGAGCCTTATCATGTTCCTGTAAATAACTTATTGCTTCATCACTTCTCGCTGTTAGACCTTCTAAAATGAAATGTGCTTTTAGAATTTCCTGCCCATAACCTCTTGAACCACTGTGTACCAAGAGAAAAACTTTATCTTTTTCAAAACCTAACTTTTGAAAATAGGCCTCGTGATAAACCTTTTCAACACACTGAAACTCTGCAAAGTGATTACCACTACCAATAGTTCCTAAATCCCGGATTGGACTCTCTTCTTCATAAGGATTGTCACTCCAAATGTCTGCTAACTGCCTAATATGATTGAGCTTCGTTACCCATTTATCTTGCTTAAACTTTTTCAGCTTCACATGGGTTTCAAACAACCCCATCCCACAGCCTATATCATTTCCTATCAAATGGGGATACAAACGTTCTTCCGTTAATACGGCCATTCCAATAGGTGATTTCCCAGCATGTAAATCTGGAAGCCCTACAGCCTTTATAACACCTTCTAACTGACTCACGGCAGCCAATTGATCCTTTGCTGTTTGTTCCATCCAATTTTTTTCATTACTAATTATTATCATCTTACTCTTTTCCATATTATGCTCCTTAATAAACTGGACCACTTTCTTAAATTTGCACACAAAAAAAGCACGCAAACAACTTGCGCACTCTTATCTCACAAATATAAAAAAGCGTAATCATTGTATGTTTAATAAAT
>JAEYNQ010000039.1 GCA_023412455.1 Bacillota bacterium | reverse complement strand
ATCTATTGTACCCAGCATGGCTTATGGATGAAAGCATAAAAGGTATAAAGGAAACAAAGGATAGACACTATTATGGAAACAGAATAGTGTCTATCTTTTGTTTTGAGATATTTATTCAAACAAAACTTATATTAAGTGAGATAATTTCATAATTTTTAAGCCTTGATAATAAAAGTTTTCTAAAACATATAAAAACAGCCTACCCCGATTCGATATATATTTTGAACAAATAATCCACATCGAAAGGAGTAAACTGTTAAAATAGGTATCGACAACAATCTTTAATTACTTTAGATGAATTTTATGAATTAAAGCCCATTACAAAACTTGAAGCTCTCTTGACTTTTATTGATTTTACACTTTTTCTGCAAATGTATCCTGAGTCTTTTTTAGAAGAGGTTCTAAAGGTTATTCCAAGAAGCAGCTTCTCATGGCACTTATTGCTATGCAAGTTGAGCAGATCCCTACCATTAAAGCACTTGTTCATAGGTTGAAATCAGACCCTGTTTTTAAGCATGCTTTGGGTTTTGAGTTTGTTTCCAAGACTCCAAGTGCAGCGACTTTTACTCTCTGCTGATCATACTGGCTGAACTGAGTGTTACTTTTTTTCAACATTTCCATGAAAAACTTAGAAAAATATCCACAGAAGTGAAAATTATAATTATAAAATATACTAAAATATTTATAATTTTTAATGTATTATAAATATTTATTGACGTTTATAGTCTTTTAGTATATCATGAAGCCAACTTCATATGAAGTTAGCTTCACTCATAAAAAAGGAGGACACAATGAAAACAAGGGTTAAAGAGTTACGCCTTGCCTCTGGACTTACCCAGCAACAGCTTGCTGAGATGGTCCATGTTTCTGCTAGGACAATCCTATCCATCGAAAAAGGACAATATAATCCTTCCTTGATGCTTGCCTATCGGCTGGCACAGGTTTTCTCTACTACGGTAGAGGATCTATGTTGTTTAGAAGAAAATATAAAATGGGAGGACAAAAAATATGAAGAGATTTGATCATCTAAACTATAAAGAAAAAATCATAGGGCGTATTCGTATTTTATGGCTTATTCTTTTTGGCATGTTGGCCTACTTGTTTCTTATTAGTGGGTTAGGTGGTGAGAACCCTAGGATTATGACTGAACTCGAAGAAAATACAAGCCGCTTTATCTATTTTGGGGGATTAATCTATGTCATCTATAGTATTATTCACAATAAAAAGTTCTTACAGGATAGGGAACTTTTAAAGGAGCAGATGCAAATAGAAGAGGATGAACGCAAGCTCTATTTGCATGATAAAAGTGGAGGAATTGTGCTAGACATTCTCTTAGTCCTGCTGCTTTTTATGACATGTACCACAGCTTTTTTCCATACGATAGCCTTTTATACCTCTGCATCTATACTGGCAATTGCCATTCTCATAAAAGTAGGAGCTTATTTTATATATAGTCATTTCTAATAAGTTTAAAAGTTTATAGGGTAATTTATTAATGATAAGAGAGAGGACGGAAGAAATGCTAACCTTTTGGAATAGGAAAGAAGTTTATATGGGGTACTCTATGTCAGATTTTGCAGACATACGTAGTGTACTTGCAGTCCATTCAATTAAATATACATTTAAGGTTATAAATGCTTGTGGTAGTAATTACAAAAGGCGGGGTATTTTTGGAGAGGATTCAAAATTTAATTATATGTATTACATTTATGTTCATAAAAGAGATTATGAATGGGCATGTGAATTAATAAAAGGGAGATAGTGATGAGTATGAGAGGATGAGTGACTATATAAGGAAGAAATTAAAATTGGGAAGAGAAGTATTTCGTAATTTTATTCTCTATAGAAATATTTTCTTGGAGAGAACTAAGACAAAAGGAGTTAGAAGATGAAAGTAAATAAAAAGCTTAAGATTCTATTAGGGTGCATTGCCATTGTTAGTGTAGGAGTGGCAGTTGCTACTTTAGCATATATGCTTCCTATGTTAGCTATGAAGCCTGTTGAAACAGGAAATATAATGAATACGGATATAGTAGCTATTAAAAACAAAAGAAATAACTTGTTTATAATAAAAGCAAAAGAGGGACATATTCTTATTGATGCAGGTTCAGACGTTACTACCATATTCAATACCTTAGAGGAATTAGCTATTGCACCCAGTGATATAAAATATGTGTTATTAACCCATACAGACTATGACCATGTGGCATTTCTAGGTTCACTTACGGAGGCACAAATTTTCTTGAATACAGATGAAGTGCCCATGATTAATGGCACAGTAAAACGTGATGCCACCAGTTATAACAAGTTACCAATGGGAGTTGCTAAAGAGGATTTAACGTTACTGATAGATGGACAAAAATTAGAAATAGGTGGACATACTATTGAATGCCTTAAAGCACCAGGACATACACCAGGTTCAATGATGTATTTATTGGATGGTGAGTACTTATTTACAGGTGATGCTTTTAAAGTAGCTAAGGACTATTTAGTCGTTCATCCTTATTCCATGGATAATAATGAGGCCGGGGTGACTATCGAGTGTTTAGAACCTGTTTTATCGAGATGCCAATGGGTTTTTACAGCACATTATGGTGATTATAAAGCCAAAAGTTTAATCATTGAGTAGTACAGAGTGATATTGCTTATTGTCCTAAAAAGGTGTTAAAATTTACTATAGGAAAATAAAAGACGTTTAAGAGGAATATCTGATATGGCTCATGCAAAAAATAATGATTGTGTGATACTGGGACTATTAAGTCATACACCTATGACAGGCTACGAGATTAAAAAGCGAATGGAAGCTACTATGAAGTATTTTTGGAACAGAATGGGAAAATAGTGAGTACAAAGACGATCGAGTCAGGAAGAGAGAAAATGGCAAAGGAGCTTCCGGCTTTAAAGGGATTTGTTAAGCAGCTTGGTGAGCTAACCTCTGAAGAAGCACATACTTACTATAGGCTAACGGCTCAGTTTGGAGTTAAAGTCTATGAAGCATACTTAGAATGGTGTGAAGAAGTGAAAACCTATCTCAAGAAGAGTGAGTAGGCTATTACAAGGTTTATTCAAGTCTTCCTAAGTAATGAGTGAGACAAGTCATGTATAAAAGCAACTGGGACAGGATTTTGCTGTTTTAGTTGCTTATTTATCTTGTAGGAAACTTCGTATTCTATACTTTCACTACTTTGCGAACCAATACGTGTCCTATGGACACTTTTGTTCTTTTGCTCTTAAGGGTGGGATGGTAAAAATTTGTGGGTGTAACACGGCACAGGATACAAATAATAAGGATATAAAATAGCAAAGAAGAGGAATTTGATATGGCTAAAAAGCGTTATTTTATTATTGTATCCCATTGCTTACTTAATCCATCCACACGGGTTCATTTGCTAGGGCGACGTTATCAAGTGGCAGAGCAGATTGCAACCTATTTTATAAGTAAGCATATTTCCATTATTCAGCTTCCCTGTCCAGAATTCACAGCTATGGGTTATTGGCGTAATCCCCAAGGAAGACAGCAATATGATAATGCTTTTTAGAAAGCATTGCAAGGAATCCTTAGAAAGTTATGTGGATATGATTTGTGAGCTCAGAAACAATGCCAATACGCCTTTGTGCTATATTGGAATACAAGGTAGTCCCAATTGTAGTATTTATTGGGGCAAGCATAAACAGAATAAGTATAAGACGGAATCCATGATGGAAGATGACAAGATAGAAACAGGAGAGGGAGTTCCTGTATTGGGTATAATGACAGAAGTATTGGATGAAATGCTGAGGAAGCAAGGTATACAGCTTCCTTATTTTGAAGCACCTGTTAAGGAGAGTATAACGTCGGAGAAGACGATTAGGTTTTTTGAGGCTTTAGATAACCTCCTAGAAATTCCAGAGCCTTACCGTCAGGAGAGGGAAAAAGAGGATGAAATAGAGAAGGAATAAAGGGACGCCTCAAGGGCATTACCATGTAGAAAAGGATATGGGAAATAAGATGTTTAATGAAAAGCCTCTAAGGAAAAAGCTTAGAGGTTTTTGAATTTATACTTTTTCTATGAAGTAAAGACGAGAGGCGGAGTCTGGAAAGAATCTCATTTCCATTTTATTTATAACCTCCTTAATAGAGATGGTCTAGGGAAACTGAGAAACTAATTTGAGTTTCCTGGTTTCCTTAATAATAACAGAAAAAATAAAAAATAAAATATATTTAATTAATAAGACTACTCATAATAAAAAGAATATGTTAAAAATATATAAAGAGATGTGGTAAGCTTTTATCTCATATGTTTTATAAAGGTAAAGAAATAAAAGAAAAGCAAAGGGACAGTTAAGAGTAACTTTATAGAAGGAGAGAGTAAGGGGGAAAAGTATGTCATTGTTGGGTATTTTGTATTATGTAGCGACAACTTTAAAGCTAGCACTTCCTATGGCGCTAGTAGTTATTATTTTTAGATGGATATATAAATATAATAAAGGGAAAGGTAAAATAGACTGTTGGAAGAAAGAATTAGGACTTGACTTATTGATAGTTTATATTTTTTGCTTATATCAAATTACAGCTCTAAGAATAGGTTTAGGTTTCTCGCTTATAAACCTAATAGAAGGGGAAAGAAGTATAAACCTAGTCCCTTTGGTGCAACTTATCCGTTTACTGGTTCTGAAAGAATGGTGGCTCGTTATTTATAATGTGGTGGGAAATTGTATTTGGTTTATACCCTTAGGTTTCTTGCTTCCTCTTTTGTGGAAGGAAAAACAAAGAGGCTGGAAAGTAGTAGGAATAGGAACTCTAATTTCTACCTCTATTGAGATGTTGCAATTCATATTAGGTACAGGGACAATGGATAGTGACGATGTACTTCTCAATGCACTAGGGACCTTAATGGGTTATGGAATATGGCAACTTATGAAAAAACATCCTCTTGAAAATGGAATAGAGCAACACACAAAAAACGCTTCGTCCTAATGGATTAAGCGTTTTTATAGGTTAAAAGAGATAAGAGTGGTTAATGACAGAAAAGGAGTTCCAGTAGAAAGACAATCACACAGCAAGAGGCCGATATTTGAAAAAGACTGGCGCCAAACAAAGCTAGGAGCATCCCAAAGATTAAAGCAAGTAAGCCAGAGAGAGGTGTCTGGGTAGCATATAAAATGGCAGGAAAAGTCATAACCGCTAGTGTGACATAAGGTACATAGTAGAGGAAGGAGCGGAGATAACGGTTTTTAATAGGCTTACGAATAAGCGTTAAAGGTAAAACGCGAATGGTGTATGAAATGTTTTTTCCTTATTTACAGTCCAGTGACTGTGCGGAAGAAGCCCTCCACCATAAGTATAAAGAGGTACAAGGCTTGGAAAAGAGTACTATACGAATTGGTACCTTTACTAGCGTCAGTCGCAATATACTCCCCCAGCTCATGAAGAGATTTAAGGAGGCTTATTCTGCCGTACATTTTGTTTTAAAGCAAGGGGAATATACAAGCATTAGTAAGTGGGTGCAGGAGGGGAGTGTGGACTTTGGTTTTGTAAATACAGATGCGGTCAAGGGCTCAACGGTACAAACTCTCTATCAAGATAAAATGGTAGCCATTCTTCCTTTGCAGCATCCTTTGGCAGCATATGAGGTGATTTCACTTGCCCAATTAGAAGAAGAACCATTTATCTTATTGGATGAGGGTGAGCATAGTGTACCTCTTCAAGCCTTTCAAAAAGGAGGGATTTCTCCTAAAATGGAGTATAAGGTCTATGATGATTACACGATACTGGCTATGGTGCAACAAGGTTTAGGCCTATCCATTATGTATCGCTTTGTTCTAAAGGGCTTTGAGGAGGGACTGGTTATTCGCCCTATTAAAGAAGAACTTCAGCGTACTGTTGCACTGGCTTGGAAAAGTTGGGATACCATGCCTCTTGCTGCACGCCACTTTGCCAAATACATCATACAGGATACCCCCTCCCTATTAGATAAATTAGAAGTAGAACTATAAATGATCAAATAATTATAGTATAATGACTAATAAAAATTATCGAATAATATTTGGGGGAGAATCTGTAGAGGAAATCCACTTTGAATCAGATAGAGTGAGAACAATTAAAAGCATAAATATCCCATAGTGTATCATAGAAAGTTTTAAGAAAGTAGGGAGGATTTCGGGTGGACATAAAGGAACAGATTATAGAAGTTAAAGATTATGTGACCAAGTCAAATTTACCAGCCAGTGATTATGTGATTAATCCTTATGTAGGATGTCCTCATGGTTGTAAGTATTGTTATGCCTGTTTTATGAAACGTTTTACTAGGCACAGTGAAGAGTGGGGAAGCTTTATAGATATCAAAAAGTGCAGTAAGCCTCTAAGTGTTAAAAAGCTTCAAGGAAAATCGGTTTTTCTTTCTTCCGTTACAGATTGCTATAACCCACTGGAAGAGAAGTATGGGCTAACGAGGAAGCTTCTAGAAGAGTTAACAGAGATCGACTGTGAACTGGGCATTTCTACTAAGTCTAAGTTGATTTTAAGAGATATAGAGCTCCTTAAGGCATGCAAAAACTTGAAGGTCTCTTTATCAATCAATACGTTAGATGAAGCTTTTAGACAGGATATGGACCAGGCAAGTACCATTAGTGAACGCTTAGAAACTTTAAGACAGCTTCACCAAGAGGGGATTTATACCATACTTTTTATGTCTCCTATGTTTCCCTATCTTACAGATTTTAAGGAGATTATTAGGGAGAGCCGTGGATTTATAAGAGAGTATTGGTTTGAAAACCTCAATCTAAGAGGAAGCTATAAGAAAACCATACTGGACTATATCGCTCAAAAGTATCCATACCTTACAGGTGAGTATGAGAAGATTTATTTAAAAGGGGATAAGAGTTATTGGGCAGATTTGGCTCTTGAAATCAAAGCTTACTGTGAAGCAAATGGACTAGCCTATATCAATTATTTTTATCATGAGGAGTTAGTAAAAGCCAAGCGATTAGAATGTAAGAAAAAATAGATTTTACCTACCAAGTACTGGATTTGGAACAGAGAGATAAGTAGAGAGGAGAAAGCACTAAAGGAGTAAATGATGAAAAAAGATCAGAAAAGTAGCATCTTACGACCTATTCAACGGTCGAAATTAAGGCTTAAGCTAGGAAAGCTTTATTATACCTTCCTACGCTATTTATGGTGGTTATCGCCCCATTTGAAATTTGCCAAAAAATATGCCCTAACCAAGCTTCCCTATGTTTATTTTGAACATCAATCCCTTTTACTTCGGCAGTTAAGAGAAGTAGATATGCAGTATCAATATAATAAAATAATTAATTTAAAGTTGGCAGCCCAGAAGCTAGATGGCATTGTGATTCATCCAGGGGAGACACTAAGTTATTGGAAGCTTATAGGAAAGCCTACTTATAAAAAAGGCTATGTGGATGGTATGGTTTTATTTTGTGGAAGCTTTGGCCCGGGTGTAGGAGGAGGATTATGCCAGATCTCCAACCTCATTTTTTGGATGACATTACATACACCATTAACTGTTGTTGAACGCTATCGCCATTCCTATGATGTATTTCCGGATGCCAATCGGAGTCAACCCTTTGGGAGTGGCGCAACCTGTATTTATCCTTATCGGGATTTAATGATTCGCAATGACACCAAGGAAGCTTATCAGCTTTGTGTAAGAGTAGGAGAGGAGTATTTAGAGGGAGAGTGGCGTTCAAGTCATGAACCATTGTATCACTATCAGGTCATTGAGAAAGACCATATCATGAAGGGAGAGCCATGGGGTGGTTTTAGCCGGCACAATAGGTTGTATCGTCACACATTTAATAGAGATCATAAGCTAATAAAAGAAGAGTACATAACGGAAAATCATGCTTTGATGATGTATTCACCTTTTTTGACACAGCATGACACCGTTAAATAAGGAGTAAGAAAAGGCTGGACTCTACGGAGCGTTTATTGCAAAGAAAGGAAAATGACTCAAAAACAAGTGGCAGATGCCCTAGGTATTAGTGATAAGACCATCTCCAAATGGGAGCGTGGTTTAGGCTACCCAGACGTTTCACTATTGGGTGAATTGTCTACTTTTTTAGAGGTAGATATTGAAAAGATATTAGTAGGGGACTTAGAACCTAATGATCGAGATGGAGGCAATATGAAACGCATTAAATTTTATGTATGTCCAACGTGTGGCGCACAGCTTTATATCTATTGTACCCAGCATGGCTTATGGATGAAAGCATAAAAGGTATAAAGGAAACAAAGGATAGACACTATTATGGAAACAGAATAGTGTCTATCTTTTGTTTTGAGATA
>JAEYNQ010000034.1 GCA_023412455.1 Bacillota bacterium | reverse complement strand
AAATAGATGAAGGAGAGATGAGAATGTTAATAAGGAAGATAAAAGAGGCAGACTTAGAAGACTTACAGAAGGTATACTTAGAGCTTTGTGAGGATGAGAGTAACTTAGAACAGATGAAAGAAAAATTTAGAGCGATTGATTGTAATGAAGATTATTATTTGTTGGGGGCAGAAGTAGAAGGTAAAATCGTTGGAACAGTCATGGGGATTGTTTGTCATGACTTAGTGGGAAACTTTAAGACTTTTATGACAGTGGAGAATGTAGTGGTTATGGGGAATTATAGGGGAAGAGGAATCTGTAAAGCTTTATTTCAAGAGCTAGAAAGGATTGCAAGTGAAAGAGAATGTACATATATTTACTTGGTATCTGGAGAGACAAGAAATGTGGCCCATCAAATGTATCGTAAAGTGGGATTTAGATCAGATAATGTGGTGGGATTTAGGAAATATTTAAATAAGGCTTAAAACCTTTAAGGAGGGAAACTACATATGCCAATACAAGAAATGCTTGAGAGGTACGGACAATTTATTTATAATTATGCCTTAAAACTAAGTTGTCATCCGGTAGATGCGGAAGATCTCACCCAAGAGACCTTCATTATTGCCTGGGAAAAACAAGATAGCCTCCGTGAGCAGGAAGCTCTTGGCAAGTGGTTAAGAACTATTTGTTATCGCCAGTTTTTAATGAGTATCCGTAAGAAAGGAAAAAAACTAGAAGAGCCTATGGAGGAAATAGAACAGCTGGAACAAGAAGGCAAGCTTTTAGGGAGTGAGATGCCGACACTGGAGGAGGAGGTTATTGTAGCTGAAGAAGTTAGAGATTTGCAGAATGGGTGCTTTTTGGCTATGGTCAGACGTTTAACATTGCAGCAACGTATTGCTTTTTCTTTGGTAGATATGTTTGGCCTTTCTATTGAGGAAGTGGCTTCACTTCTAGGACTTACAAAGTCAGCAGCTAAAAGTGTACTCTATCGTGGGAGAATGAATATAGACTCCTTTTTTGCAGATCACTGCCATCTCATAAAAGAAGATAATCCTTGTAAGTGTCAAGCATGGATAAACTTCTCACAAAAAAGGGAGGATATGCAAAAGCAAACTAGGAAGCTTGTGGAGTATTTGAATTATAAGGAAAAGGGATATGAGTATGATTCGGTGGTACGTAGCAAAATCCATTATTTATATAGCCATATGCCGGAGAAGAAACCTTCTGAGGAGTGGTATCAAAAAGTAATACAAAGTTTTCAAAAAAAATGAGCCTAAAACGTATCTTATCCTATTATTGTGCATCTTTATAAGTGAAGTACACAAATGAAAGGATAGGATGAAAATGAAAGAAGTAACGACAGGTTTTAAAATGTTTATGGAAGACACAGAGGGAGTTGGAATGGCCTTTATGGAGGCTGTGGAGAAGTTAGCTCAAAAAAGTGCTTTAGAGGCTAAGACTCATGAATTAGCCTACTTGTCTGTATTAACGGTAGCAAGAATGTATGGGGGATTGCCCTTTCATGTAGGGAGAGCAAAGGAATTAGGGGCTAGTTTTGAAGAGGTGCGTAGTGCTATATTAGTCCCCATGCCTGTTATAGGTCTTCAAGTTTCAGATGCTCTTATAATAGCTTATGAAAGCTATTATAAAATAAAGGCTCATGAATAAAATAGAGACTCAAAAAAGCCACTTTTAAGTGGCTTTTTTGGTGAGAAACTGATAGACTATGTAAAGTGTAAAAAATCAAAATGAGATGTAGTAAAGTTTTGGCACATCTACCTAATGAGATTAGGAGGTAGATGTATTGCTAAATATAATAGATAGGAAGAAATAAATGAGTGAACTTTGCAAAAGGATAAAATAAATAGACGAGCTGAAAGGAAGGATAAGACCTTATGAAAATAGGAGTTATTTCAGATACTCATGGCCTCTTAAGAGAGGAAGTTATAGAAAGTTTAAAGGATTGTGAGGTCATTATTCATGCTGGAGATATTAATAAGCCTCAAATACTCGAAAGCTTACAGCAGCTTGCCCCTCTATATGTGGTACGAGGGAATAATGATAAGGGAGAATGGGCGGATGCTTTAGAACAGAAGAAAATATTTACACTAGCTGGTAAAAAAATCCTGCTTATTCATAATAAGAAGGAGATAAGTCAGAGCTTAGAAGATATAGATTTAGTAATATATGGTCATTCGCATCAATACTATTGTGAAAAAGAAGGAGGTACTTGGTGGTTAAATCCAGGAAGCTGTGGCAAAAGAAGGTTTAGTTTACCTGTCACATGGGCTCTTTTAATGATTGAAGGAAATGACATAAGGATCGAACAGCTAGGTTATTATTAGGATACTGGAGGGTTTGAAGAAGAACAGGGCACATTTCAAAGGAGTGTTTTAACATGAGCATGGACTCGAGACATTTATTTACTAAAGTATCACCCATTAGATTATTTTTTATCGCCGCAATACCTGGCATGATTAGTATGTCTGCAGCCACCATTTATATCATACTTGAAGGCGTATTTATAGGTCATTATCTGGGGGGGACATCTTTTGCAGCCATTAATCTGGCCATTCCCTTTGTTCTCATCAATTTCTCCCTGGCTGATTTGGTTGGTGTGGGCTCTTCTGTACCCATTTCCATTTCTCTAGGAAGAAAAGAGGGAGAAAAAGCAAATAATATATTTACCTGTTCAATTATTTTAATTTTTATTACAGCAATAATTATGGGGATTTTCATGTATTTTGCTTCACCTGTACTTCTCCAGCTTATGGGAGCGGATAGTGAGATTGCCAACCTGGCAGTACAATATATTCGTGCCTATGCCATCTGCGGCCCTTTCTGTACCCTTGTTTTTGCTATGGATAACTATCTTCGTATCTGTGGATTTATTCGTGGAAGCATGTTCCTTAATATTTTTATGTCTATACTTACCATTGTATTAGTGTTCTTTTTTATTGCCATCCTAAAGATAGGTGTGGTAGGTTCAGCTTTGGCAGCTAGTGCAAGTATGTTTGTTTGTGCATTAATTGCGTTGTATCCATTTATTCGCAAAAAGACGCTACTTCGTTTTTGTAAACCTCACTTTTCAAGAATAATAGTAAAAGAAATAGTTACTTGTGGTTGTCCGGCTTTTCTCAGCAATATTGCAGGACGTCTTACCTCTATCGTGATGAATATAGCCCTTTTAAAGCTTGGAGGGACAGTTGCTGTTGCAACATATGGGGTATTAATGTACGCCGGGGAAATGATTCAGCCCTTACTCTATGGAATGAGTGATTCCTTACAACCTGCCATCGGATATAACTGGGGAGCCAAATCTTTTGTCCGTGTCAAATCCATTGCAAAATGTGTGTTTATTGCCAGTGCCCTTGTTTCATTAGTGGCAACTGCCATCATGTTTTTCTTTTCTGAACCTATTGCAAAAATGTTTATAGATGCGGCAGATACTGAATTACTAACTATGTCAAGTAGCGCACTAAAACTTTTTTGCCTTGCCTTTTTGATACGTTGGTTTAGCTTTGTGGTACAAGGCTTCTACACTGCAATTGAAAAGCCACTACCCGCATCTATTCTCTCTGTCACAAATGCAATGGTGTTTCCAGTTTTGATGATAGTAGTACTTTGGCCCTTAGGACTCAACGGGATGTGGTTGAATATGACAGGAACCTCAGTTCTTGTGGCCATTTTAGCTTTTGTTATGCTACGTAAGACACAGAAAAATATCAAGATACAGTGTGAAGGAGTACCTGAATAGTAGGAGAATTAAAAAAAGATGCTCTCCTAATCCGATTAGTTGAGCATCTTACTTGAAAAAGTCTATTTTACCCAGTGTATTCCTAAAGCTAGATACTAAATAGGTACCTTGTTATAGGCTTATTTTATAAGAGATTATTTTCTTAGAAATTCTAAAATTCTTTCAGAAAGCTTTTCATGAGCTATAATGGGCAGCAAATGTGATAGCTTTGGCATAATTTCCAGTTCTGAACCTTTGATGTTAGCGTGTAGAAATTTTGAATGTTCGGCAGTGGCCAGTATTTCCTTTTCGCCAGTGACAATGAGTGTAGGTAGTGAGATATCCTTAACTTGGTCTTTTAAAGAAAAGTGTTCTACCAGCTTAAAGTCTTTGATCATCACAGGGACAGATAAGTTTTTTAAACTAGATAAGAAAAATTTATAGGTTCTTGGATGGAGATATGAACCGCTTGATTTGAATAAGTATACCTTATCAAGGATGCCCTTGTGAATTTTATTCATAAACTTCTGATCTAAATCAAACTTAGCAGCAGAATTAAGAATGACTATTCTCTTAAGGGCTGGGATTTTGCGAAGAGCCAAATTCATTGTAATCATGCCACCCATAGAATGACCAATACAGGTCATATTATCTTTGAATAAATCTTTTTCAGAGGTTATAAATTTTTCTAAAGCATCCACATAACCCGTAACAGAACTTGGAATCTTGGCGGTGGATTGACCATGCCCTGGTAAATCTACCAATATGCAATTATAATTTTTAAAATGTAAGGCTAAATCAAGTAAAGACTCAGAGACCCCTCCTGCACCATGAATAAATAGAAGTGTATGGCTACTGTTTTTATTTCCAACACATCTATAAGTTAGTTTAGCTTTTGGGTGTGATTTTAATTTCATTATAAATCCTCCTAGTATGTATTTTTTATATGACCTATTTTAACTTTATGAATAGCTATTATGAAGTGGGTGTTTTACTTGAAGTTTACACATATAATAAACAATTCAAATAATATAGAAAATTTTATATTGAAATTATATCAGAATAATTAAATAATAAATAGTGGAAGAAATAAATTTTTAAACGATATTTAAGTATTTTTTTTGAGATTATTTATAATGTTCGGCAAGTTACTTGCATTTTAAAAAGGCTATGTTATAATAATGAAAATTATAAAATGATAATCTGCCACCGGGTAGAGATGCTAAAAGCATTCGTTTACACATCAGTAGGTCTTTGAAGATGTGTACATGGGTGCTTATTTTTTAGGAGGTTTTTATGTTTAAAGGTAAGCAGGAAAAGAGGAAAGTAGGAACAGTTGTAGAAAGGAGAATGTATCAATTAGAATTTGCACGCTATGCACTTATTAATGTAATTGCTATGATTGGCTTATCATGTTATATCTTGGCAGATACATTTTTTATTTCAAAAGGTTTAGGAGCTAACGGACTGACAGCGTTAAACTTAGCTATTCCAGTTTATAGCCTTATTAGTGGAACAGGTTTAATGCTAGGTATGGGTGGTGCTACGAAATACACCATTTTCAATGCTCAAAAAGAAAGAGCTTTATCTCATAAAATATTTACAACCACTATTTTTATAGCCATAATTATTTCGATTATCTATGTTTTTATAGGAATACTTTTTTCGGAAATAATCACGAAAATATTAGGCGCAAATAAGGAAGTGTTTGAAATGACAAATACTTATTTAAAAGTAGCCTTATTGTTTTCGCCGGCATTTATTATTAATAATGTTTTAATCTGTTTTATTAGGAATGACAACCATCCTAGTTTGGCCATGGTAGCTTCCCTAACAGGAAGTTTTTCAAACATTATCTTAGATTATATATTCATTTTTCCATTGAATATGGGAATGTTTGGTGCTGTTTTTGCAACAGGACTTGCACCAGTTATCAGTATGCTTGTAATGCTCCCTCACTTAATAAGGGGAAAACAAGGATTTCGTTTATCTCTGTCCTTACCGGACAAAACGATGTTGAGAAATATATTCCAATTAGGCTTTCCATCACTGGTTGTTGAGATTTCAACTGGAATTGTTATAATTGTTTTCAATAGGATTATATTAGGTATTGCAGGAAATGAGGGTGTTGCTGCATATGGTGTTGTGGCCAATATTTCAATAGTAGTGATAGCAGTCTTTACTGGAATGGCACAAGGGATGCAGCCCATTACAAGTAAGGCCTATGGAAGTGGAAATATGCAAATGGCCAAACATATTCTAAAAATAGCATTAAGTGGCGCTATGATTATGGCAGTCGCTATTTATGGCATTCTTTTTGTATTTGCAGACCCTGTAACATCGATTTTTAACAGCCAAGGTAATCCAATATTACAGGAAATTGCAGCTTTGGGCTTAAAATTATACTTTATAGGGATGATATTTGCAGGGGGAAATGTTGTAATGTCTATGTTCTTTACTTCAATAGAAAAGGTAATTCCAGCTCATACCATTACATTATCAAGAGGAATCATTGTTATTATTCCAATTGCTTTTATCCTTTCAAAAATGTTTGGGTTGATAGGAACATGGTTAGCTTTTCCTGTTACAGAAATGACTGTATTCATTATAGGAATTTTATTTTGGGTTAAGTTGAAAGCAACGCATACTATAGAGAAGGAGTGTTGAATAAAGGAGTAGCTATTGACAAAACATAATAGGTTATATAATATATGTAATATATTATGTTTTTGGGGGGGAGAGAGCTATGAAAATCAAGGCAATAGATGAAGAATATGCTATTTATGGCATGCTATTTTCACTAAGCAATAGGATTCAAGCTATTGGGGATAAGGAATTTGAGGATATTACAATAAAGCAACATTTTTTGATGATGGGATTGAAACTATTTGAGAGGGCACCTACGCTAAAAGAGTTGAGCCAGCTAATTGGCTGCTCCTATCAAAATGTGAAGAGAATGGCGCAACATTTAGAAAAAGAAGGCTATCTTCAAATTATTCAGGACAAAGCGGACAGAAGGAAATTACTGCTAGTTTCCACAGATAAAATAGATGGCTTAGCTGAAAGTTCTAAAGAAGTAGCCACTCATTTTATGGAAAATCTATATAGAGGGATTTCCCAAACAGATTTAGAAATCACATTGAGGACACTCAAGAAAATGGATCAAAATATTGGGGGGACTATTGAATGAGTAAGCAAAGGGATTATGTAGCAATAGCTACTATTATTTTATTAATGATAACAAGCATAGTAGGCATTCTATCATTAGATTTTTCTCATGGGTATAATTTTATCAATCAATATGGACATACTGTAAAAATCTATGGCTATGGTGTGTATGCATTTGATACTTTTTTTCAAGCGCCTATATCCATAGGAACAGATATGTGTATTCTGTTTATTCTAGTTCCATTGTTTATTTATACCTATAGGAATTTTTTGAGAAGAAATGATAAAATATCAGCGCTCAAGCTTATTTCAGTGTATGCAGTTGCCTTTTATTATGCTGCAAGTATTGTCTTAGGTCTCACATATAACCCGTTGTTTTTAGTCTATGTGGCATTATTTTCTTGCAGTTTGTTTGGGATGTATAGGCATATCATAAATATTAAGCTGGAGCAAAGGGTGATGGCATCTAAGGGATTAAGGCTGTTTTTGATACTATCAGGTATAGCACTTTTTGTTGCGTGGCTTCCGGACATCCTAGCATCACTTATTAAAGGGACAACACTTTCCATAATCGGCGTGTATACTACTGGCATTACATATGTTTTAGACATGGGAATTGTAAGCCCCATTTTTTTTATATGCCTATACTTTTTGGTGAAGAGAGAGCCATTAGGTACCTTGTTATTAGCGATTTTGTTAAAGCTTTGTATCGTTATAGGTATTATGATGATCCCACAGACGCTTTGTCTCCTGGCCTCAGGTTACCAAATGTCCCTACCAGAAATACTCATCAAGAGCGTGTCATTTATACTACTGGGCGCCTTTGCCTTCTATTTTAATAAAGATTTATATAGGCAACTGGAAGCAGAAAGGAATAAATAATCCTCAGAATTACTACGTGTTAGTATGAATGAAAAAAGAATAAGCTTCGCTTTATAAAAGCAGGGAGAATCCAACACCATTCATAAAGTAGCTCCTTGGAATGAGTGCCTGCTATCGAAAAAGCTTCTGCCGAGAATTCATTGAAGAAACTGACAGAGGGCGAAGTAGCAAGACTCAATGAGGAGTTTATAGTGGAATACACTTACAACTCCAATGCTATCGAAGGTAATACACTTACCTTGCGAGAAACAGACTTGGTACTCCGAGGTCTTACTATTGACCAGAAACCGTTGAAGGACCACATGGAGGCAGTTGGTCACAAAGAGGCTTTTGAATTTGTGAGTGAACTTGTGAAAGATAATGTACCGATTAGCGAAAGCATCATTAAACAGATACATTACCTTGTTCTTGCTGACAAGAAACAAGACCGTGGCATATACCGCAGGGTTCCGGTGCGTATTATGGGCGCACAGCATGAGCCGGAGCAGCCCTATCTTATTGAACCTAAAATGGAACAGCTATTACGTGATTTTGCTGAAAGCACTGAGCATATCGTAACGAAACTGGCTCGTTTCCATATAGAGTTTGAAGGTATCCATCCTTTCATCGACGGCAATGGTAGAACCGGAAGACTGCTTGTGAATCTTGAATTGATGAAAGCAGGCTATCTGCCTATTGATATTAAGTTTACTGATAGAATTGCCTACTACAATGCATTTGATGAGTATTATGTAAAACACAATCTTTCGGCAATGGAAAATCTTTTTGCAGGATACATTAATGCAAGATTAGATATGTATTTGAATATGTTGCAGGAGTAACTGACCTGCTCTGAAATAAGGAGGTCGCCTATGCCTTTTGAAATAGTACGAAATGATATCGTAAATATGCAAGTGGATGCGGTGGTAAATACTGCAAATCCTAACCCTGTCATCGGGTGTGGCGTTGACAGGGGAATACATAAGAAAGCTGGATATGAACTACTTGTGGCGCGGGAGAAAATCGGTTGTATTGACTTTGGTGATGCAGTTATCACACCGGGTTTTGGATTGGATGCCAAATATGTCATCCATACGGTTGGTCCTGTTTGGGAGAATGGCGACCACCAAGAAGAACAGATTTTGTCCTCATGCTATCGGAAGTCCCTTGCATTAGCAAAAAAGCATGAGTGTGAGTCTATTGCATTTCCTCTGATAGCCACTGGCAACTATGGATTTCCTAAGCCCCTTGCGTTGCACATTGCTGTCCGGGAAATCAGCACCTTCCTTTTGGAAAATGAGATGCAGATTTATCTCGTTGTGTTTGGCAAGGAAGCCTTTGCACTATCAGAAAAATTGTTCAAGTCTGTCAGCAGTTATATTGATGAGAATTATATCCGTAGCAAAACTCTTGATGAGTATAGTGCGAAGAGTAGGTATGGTTCTCATCTCGAAACAAGATGTATAAGAGATAGAATGGAATGGAGCAACCGAATCCATGAGGATATTTATCTGTCACAGGCATTGGATAAATACCCCCATATGTCCGTTGGTGGGGGAGCTCTTATGGACTCTGAAGATTGGGGAAAGTTACTGAAGGATCTGGATGCAGGTTTTTCTGAAATACTTTTGCAACTTATTGACCGTACTGGCAAGAAGGACTCTGATATTTACAAGAAAGCCAATGTGGATAGAAAGTTGTTTTCAAAAATCCGGAACAATATGGACTATAAGCCATCCAAGGCAACGGCACTGGCTTTCGCTTTTGCTTTGGAATTGGATATTGAGGAAACAAAGGATTTCATCGGTCGGGCAGGATTTGCCCTCTCCCACAGTAGTAAATTTGATGTAATCGTGGAGTTTTTTCTTGTGAACAGGAACTACAATGTTTTTGAATTAAACGAAGTTCTATTTGCTTTCGACCAACCACTGATAGGTGCGTAAAAATGTCGCTCACCATGCGACCATTCCTTCTCCTGTTTTTCGTATAATGAAGTCACATAAAAAAATAGGAGGATTTCGAAATGATAGAACTTGTATTTATCTTAGACCGCAGTGGTTCCATGTGGGGGCTAGAAAAGGACACCATAGGAGGTTTTAACTCCATGTTAGAAAAACAGCGTAAAGAACCAGGTGATGCTGTGGTATCTACAGTGTTGTTTGACAACGAAACGGAGGTCATCCATGACCGTATTGCTATTGCCAATGTGCCGAAGCTAACCGACAAGGAATACTTTGTCCGTGGTTGTACTGCACTTCTGGATACCGTGGGTGGTGCAATTCATCACATTGGTAACGTCCATAAATATGCCCGAAAGGAGGATGTGCCAGAAAAGACACTCTTCATCATCACGACTGATGGTATGGAGAATGCCAGTCACCGTTACACCTACGACAAGGTTCGCCACATGATTGAACATCAAAAAGAGCGGTATGGTTGGGAATTTATCTTCCTTGGTGCCAATATTGATGCGGCGATAGAAGCCAGAAGATTTGGTATTGATGAATCTAGGGCTGCCAATTACCACGGCGATGAGGTTGGAACTACTCTCAATTATGAGGTTATCAGTGAAGTAATCACCAGTATAAGAGCGTGTAGTGCGCCGTTGTCTGCTGATTGGAAAAGGAAGATTGATGCAGATTACAAGAAGCGAGGTGGAAAGAGATGATTGGATGATGAAAATAAAATGGTATAAATAAAGTGGGCACCTTATTCTGGAATGGTTAATGATATAAAAAAGAGAATAGGGGGGGCTATTAATGGATGCGTTTTGCTGGGACGATAATTCTTAAGAGTAACCTTTACACTTTACTACCATTTTTACGACTAAAAGTAGTCCCAACTAGCCATATTATGCTATAATTTGTCCCTCTCACATAGTAACAAGAAAAATATAAAAGAGCCGGAATGCCTTGCAAAAGGGGATAGTTGTCGGCAACTTAAGGAGTTTGATAACAATGATAAGAGTATTATTCATTTGCCATGGCAATATATGTCGTTCGCCTATGGCTGAGTTTGTATTTAAGGATATGGTAAGAAAAAAAGGGCTGGAAGGGGAATTTGTAATTGCTTCTGCAGCAACGAGCACGGAAGAGATTGGGAATGGTGTTCATTATGGAACACGAAATAAATTAGCCCAATATGGTATTTCTGTAGAAGGGAAGAGAGCTGTTCAGCTTAGAAAGCAAGATTATGATAAATATGATTATCTGATAGGTATGGAGCAAAGAAATATAACCAATATGCAGCGCATTTTGGGACAGGATGTAGACAAGAAGGTTTATAGGCTTTTGGATTTTACTTCTAGGCCAAGAGATATTGCAGATCCATGGTATACAGGGAATTTTGATTTAACCTATGAGGAAATTTATGAAGGCTGTGAGCAGCTATTAAAATTTATACTTCAATCACAAAAGAGATAGATTTTATTACATAAAAACTATTGAAATAAGTTAAAATTACTGCTATTCTAAAAATAGTTATACGACTGACGGAAGTGGAATCAACCACATGAAGTATAATGTAAAAGAGCCGACCGTCTGGGCAAAGAGCCTGGATGGTGGGCTCTTTTCGTATGGAAAAAGGAGTGTAATCAATATGAAGGAGTATGTATTAAAGTATGGATGTAATCCGGAACAAAAGCACGCTAGGATTTTTATGAGAGAAGGTCATTTACCCATTGAGATTCTAAATGGGACAGCAGGCTACATCAATTTATTAGATGCCTTAAATAGTTGGCAACTCGTCAAGGAATTAAAAGAGGCAACAGGCCTAGCAGCAGCAGCTTCTTTTAAGCATGTAAGCCCAGCAGGTGTGGCAGTAGAGGCTCCTCTAGATGAAGTATTAAGAAGGATTTATTTTGTTGAGCAAGTAGAACTCAGTCCTTTAGCAACAGCCTATATACGAGCAAGAGGGGCAGACCGGATGTCTTCCTATGGCGACTTTGTTGCCCTTTCAGAAGAGTGTGATGCCTGTACAGCACACTACTTAGCAAAAGAAGTCTCCGATGGCATTATAGCTCCAGGGTATTCTAAGGAGGCCCTTGAAATTCTTAAGAAAAAGCGTCAAGGCAATTACCTTATTATTCAAATAGATAGTCAGTATATCCCTGATGAAAGAGAGACAAAAGAAGTTTTTGGTGTGACCTTTGAGCAAAGTCGCAATAGTATAAAGCTAACACAAGACTTATTTAAGAAAGTTGTTACCAATAATGAAATAATTCCTCAAGAAGCTAAACGTGATTTGCTTCTGGGGATGATTACTTTAAAATATACCCAGTCTAATTCTGTGTGTTATGTAAAGGGAGGGCAAGCGATAGGTATTGGCGCAGGCCAGCAATCACGTATTCATTGTACAAGGCTAGCTGGTAATAAAGCGGATACATGGTTTTTAAGGCAGAGCCCACAGGTAATGGATTTACCTTTTAAAGAAGGTTTGGCAAGAAGCGATAGAGATAATGCCATTGATCTTTATTTATCTGAGGATTATGAGGAGCTTCTAACAGATGGCATCTGGCAGACTATTTTCAAAGAAAAACCAAAGACTTTTACAAAAGAGGCCCAAAAGGCTTGGCTTCAACAATTAGAGGGAGTATCTCTCGTATCAGATGCCTTCTTTCCCTTTGGTGACAATATTGAGAGGGCAATACGAAGTGGTGTTCAATATATTGCTCAACCAGGAGGCTCTCTTCGTGATGAACATGTTATAGAGGTGTGTAATAAATATCATATAGCTATGGCTTTTACAGATGTACGTCTTTTTCAACATTAGTAGAATGAATGGAAGTGAACTTTTATAAGTATTTATAGAATGCCATAGCATAACACTAAAAATGAGGTAACTTCTCCAAATAAAGAAGTCACCTCATTTTGTAATCTACAACACTAAGAGCTATAATAAGGGATAATAAAAAGGATTTACTTTTTTAATTAATGGAATGTGTGCCAATGAACTGTTAAAGGATTAATCAAGAGTAAAAGAAGTTGAGACATGTTGAAGCTCATTAATTTGCTCTTTATTGGATCTAACAAGTTGATGGGTTTGAGTGGTTTCTTCTACAATGCTTGTTGTTTTTTCTGAAATATTTAATATGCCTTGAGTAGCTTCTGTAACAGTTGTATTAATACCACTGATACTTTCAGATATTTCTCCTATAATGCGAGAGAGGGAAGTGATGGAAGCATTGACTTTTTCCATGGTTGCTTCAAAGGTAGTAGCATCTGTATTGTATTGTTCACTAACACTTTCAAATTCTTTATAATCGGGAGTGACTACATTTTCTAGAAAATGACTGATATCTAGGAGGCAGCTAGACATAGTCGTAACGGCATCAGTGGTTTCTGCTACAATGGCATTAATGTCTGTGACGCTTTGAGCTGTTTGATTGGCAAGTTGCCCAATTTCTGTAGCTACAACGGCAAAGCCCCTTCCTGCTTCTCCTGCTCTAGCTGCTTCAATGGAGGCATTGAGAGCAAGTAGACTTGTTTGAGAAGAGATGGCACGAATGGCATTAGTGAGTTCATTAATCCGATGTACCGCTTTAGACTTTTCAATAGCAAGAGATGTTTTTCCTTTTACAGAGGTATACATTTCTTCAGAACTTTGAACAGACTTTGTTGTTTTGTTTTTTAATTCAGCTGCTCTCTTCTTAATCTCCTGAGAAAGGTTAGTACCAGAAGTAGCAAGTAATGAAATATCAGTGGCACTTACTTCAATCGTATGAATATGGGAAGCGATGAATTCTGTAGTAGCAGAGGTTTCTTGCATACCAGCTGCTAATTCCTGAGTGATAGCAGAGTTATTGATACAGGCTTCATTGACATTAGCAGTCACACTTTCTAATGCATTAAAATGGGTAATAAGGTTTTGGCATGTGG
Organism: Bacillota bacterium; assembly: GCA_023412455.1. Classification (GTDB taxonomy): domain Bacteria; phylum Bacillota; class Clostridia; order Lachnospirales; family Cellulosilyticaceae; genus Sporanaerobium. Next base: position 8,441 of record JAEYNQ010000034.1, on the reverse strand, counting down.
CATTAATATGTTTTACCAAGTTGCGCAGTTCTTGTCGCATCCCATGGATAGAACGTGCCATATGCCCTGTTTCATCCTTGCGATCCCGTAATTTACTACTAGAGGCATTATGTACAAAGTTTAAATGAGAAGTCGCTTCAATAATGGTGGTCATTTCTGTAATAGGTTTGGAAATTTTATGACCTAAGATGATAGCGATAAAGATAGAAAAGAGGCTAGTTATTAAGCCATAAATAAAGATTTGTAGAATAAGCACTCTTGAATTAGCGTGAATTTCTTGAAAAGGTGCTGTTAATATAAAGCGCATACCGTTTCGAAGAGGAGCATAAACCATGCTCTTATTTTCACCCTTGTAAGTATAATTAATAAGGGTGTCAGAGCCTTCTGTATCTAGGGCTTCCGTGAGAGACGTAAAATCCTCATTTTCAATATCCTTAAGGTTTGTACCAAAAGGCAGGCTAGGATGATGCATAATATCATGCGTAGTATTGGTTAAAAAAGCATAGCCAGAGGTGTAAATAGAAGTACTATCGACAATAGACTGGATTTGACTAAAGTCAATATCCATGCCTACAATACCAATGGATTCACCATCTTTGTAAATAGGAATAACATAAGAAATCATATAGATGTTAACATTGGCATTCATATAGGGACTCATCCAAGTAGGTGCTTTGTTTTGAACTGGAATGTAATACCACCCAACATGTTCTGTATCAGTGGGATCATACATACTAAAGTCAGTAGGTGTCACATCTTGAAAAGTACTAGCTGTGTTGTCACGAAGTAAGAATACACCAGAAGTAGGTTCTGTAAAATCAGGGTTATAACGAATATAAACGCTTAAAGCACCTTCTGTATTTTGACCAAGTTGAAGGGCTAGATCTTTAAGTTTATTGGTATAAGCAGTGACATAAGAAGGGCTTGTTTTGAATTTATCCAATTGATCTAAGGAATGCTCAGCCATGAGACTAAGGGTATTAACAGATTGCTCAATGCGAGAAATAAGGCCATCTATTTCAATTTGCTTATTTTTACAGGTAAGCCGCATAAATGAAGCAGAATCCCCAGAAGAAATGCGGGTTGAATTAAAGATACTTAGGGCACCGATAATCGATGAAGATACGATGGTACATAAGACAATAACAGAGACAATGGTAACTTTTAAAGACTTCATAAACTTCCCCCTTGTTTTGTAGATAGTGTGTAAATTGCTGAGATAGTATAGGACATATTTAAACTAATAACTAAATATTTTGTAAATTTAGAATTATTTTACCACAATTTAAGAAATATAGCTATTTAAGTTAACTATAAAAAATAAAATTATTGCCTGTAGTGGGGATTAAGATGTGCCATCTTCTCATATGGAACGATTAAAAGAGGTAGCCCCCCACACTGTGAAACCTGGTTAAGGGATTCTTGGGAGCATTTCATTGTAAAAAATTGTGATTTTAAAAATATGGAACAAGATATAGCATATTGTGAGCGCATCTTAGAGTTCTTAGAAAATAAAGGGGTTAAGTAGAACCTAAGCTTATAAAAAGTAGTAGGAGTACACTAGAGATTTCTAAAAAAAGATCTCTAGTGTATTTTTTTAACCACCCAAGGTCACATCTTGCGTACTATACCAGTTAAGAGCCCTTTCAAATTGTTCCTGTGTAAAGTCAGGCCACAGCTCATCTAAAACATACATATCTGCATAGACAGATTGAATAGGAAGAAGCCCTGAAAGACGTCTGCGACCTCCCCAACGAATGATAAGGTCAATACGAGAAACAGCTTTGGAATAGAGACAATCTGTAATCGAAAAACGATTGCTAGAGGAAGTTTCCATATGGCTTAAATCCCATTCCCAACCATAGTTGACTAAAAAGTTTACCTTAGTAAGTCCAGTTCCAAAAGAAACACGCTCTTTTGTATAGGGGAGAAGCATCTTAGGAAATAAAGAAGAGTTAGTGTTACCAACAACTAACAAACTCACATCATGTTGTTTAATAAGATCTATGGCTTCCACACAAGCGTCAATAAAAGCTTTGACTTGCAAGGGTGGTCTTTTACAATTATCAGTAGTAAATCCATAGTAAGTGAGTTCTTCTACATTATAGCGTTGAGCCAGTAGGAGGGCTTCTACACCTGGAGTTAATCCATGTTTATAACCTTTATGTTTTTCTAGCCCCGATTCTTTTGCCCATCTCCTATTACCATCAGGAATTAATGCAATGTGTTTTGGAATACGCACCTGTTATCACACTCCTTATAGAAAAAGTATAGACAAACTTGAGTAAAATTAAACGGTGAAATTTTTTGAATAGGGGATTATTTTGATTGAAAAATAAGTTGATAATGATAGAATAGAGGGGAATGTTAAACTATTTTTGAGTGAGATAAGAGGTAAGGACCATGAGTAGAAAATTAGCACAAGACTATTTTGAAGGCCTAAGCAGTTTTGGCATAAAACCAGGATTAGAAAATATAGTGGCCGTTTTAGATAGACTAGGTAACCCTCAAGAGCAGCTCCAAGTTATTCATATAGCTGGGACCAATGGAAAAGGTTCTGTTACAGAGTATACCCATAATATTTTAAGTGAGGGGGGCTATAAGGTTGGGACTTTTACCTCTCCTCATCTGGTGGAATTATATGAACGTATTCGTATAAATGCTAAAAACATTACAGAGGATGACTTTTGGAGCTATATGGATAGGGTAAGAGAAGCCAATAGAGAAACGATACAAGAAGGCTATAGAGAGTTAGGCTATTTTGAGGCCCTTACTGTGGTAGCTTTTCTTTATTTTTTAGAAAAAAAAGTAGATTTTATGGTATTAGAAGTAGGTATAGGAGGACGATTGGATGCGACGAATGTCATTTCACAGCCACTTGTTTCCGTCATTACTAAAATAGCTATGGACCACAAAGAAATTCTAGGAGATACACTTTCTCAAATTGCCAGGGAGAAGGCCGGTATTATTAAAGAAAAAGGTGAAGTGATCATACCCACTCAAGAGAAAGAAGTTATGAGGGTATTTGAGAAGGTGTGCAAGCAAAAGAAGGCGACTCTTACTTGGGTGGATTTAGAAAGAGTTGAAAAAGTGCAGGTTGGAGAAAAGGGGACGTGCTTCCAAATGGAAGGAGAGGATTATGCCTTGCAAATGTTAGGCATACACCAAGCCTATAATGCCAGTATAGCTAAAAAAATTATTGAGTTGTTAAAAAAACAGGGGAAGATAAGTTTGTCTCAAGAGCAGTTAAAGCAGGGGATGTATAAGACAAAATGGCCAGGGCGTTTTGAAAAAGTCATGGATTCACCAGAGTTCTATGTGGATGGAGCCCATAATGTAGATGGAATGAAGGCACTTGAGCAAACCCTAGGTTTTTTAAAACCTTGCTATACAATAGGTGTTGTAACTATTTTAAAAGATAAAGAAATAGGGAAGATGTTAGAACTTATTGCGCATCGATTTGATGATTTAATTGTGACCTTACCACAGAATAAAAGAGCAGCATCACTGGAAGAATTAGTAACACAAGTAAGAAATTATCATCATAAGGTTCATACCTGTTTAAATGTAGAAGAAGCGCTAAAATACGCTATAGAATTAACTAAGGAAAGCCATGAACCCAAACGTATTGTAGCTTTTGGTTCACTCTATATGATTGGTGAGATTTATACACTTTTAAAGAGAAGTAAGATAAGTAAGAGTGAGGATTTATAAAATCTAGTGATAAAAAAATATAAAAACTATAGAAATAAGATAAAGCGTCAAACGGGTTTTTGGGGGGATTGAAATATTTTTTTAAATTTTATACTAAAACCAACAGAGTTTTAAGAAAAGTTTAATTAAAATATCCAATATATAAAATGAATAAAAAATGAAGGATTAAAGTAAAGGTATAATTTTAGTTAGAAATATGATATTATTCATACAGAGGTATAAAAAAGAGTAAAATTTAGACGGTTTTGTATTTATAGTTAGGGTAAGTGATTAGGAGGCATTTAATGGGGGAAACAGAATACTTGGTAGATGATGAATATAGATCATTCGAATATGTACTAACTACGGTAGGAAGATGTACAGATGAGTACTTATTTCTTATTGATTTTGAAAGAAATTACTGTAGTTTTTCAGAAGAATTGCTTAAGCGATTTAATTTAGAGAGTCATCGACTTAATAATGTTATAAATAGAGTAAAAGCCATTACTCATCCAGATGATCTGGGTGCATTAACTAAAGACTTTTTAAGGTTAAGATTAGGTATGAAGAATTGCCAGGATTTAGAATATAGATGGATTGATAAAGACGGAGACACTGTATGGATTAACTTTAGAGGACAAGTTATACAGAATGAAAAAGGTAAACCACGCCTTATGGTAGGTCGTATTAGTGAGTTAGGTATAAAAAATAAAGCGGACAATTTAACAGGCTTACTAACGGAACCTCAATTAAAAAAGGACTTTAATAAACTACTTAAGGAAAGACCTCTTTTATCAGGTTATATGATGAAAATAGGGATTAACCATTTTAAAGAGATTAATGAAAAACATGGTATGGAAGTTGGAGATATGGTCTTAAGAGAGGTCTCTCACTATCTCCTAAAAGTAGTTTCTCGACAAGCTAGGGTATATAGGTTAGGAAGTAAGACCTTTATCGTTTTATGTACTGAGGGTGAAGACATAAGACAAGCAGAGGAACTTTATAAGCATTTAAATCGATTAATTGATAGTGCTATTGAGCAATCCAATTACAAGATTTTTTATTCTATTTCAGCGGGGATTTTGGCTTTACCAGAAGGTGGACAAGATTATAGTGAAGTTCAGAAAAATGCAGAATTTGCTATTAACGTAGCCATTAGAGAAAATAAAGAGGGTTACTTTGTATTTGATGAACAAATCTATAAAGCCTATATTAGAAGAATAGATATTCAAGAACAGTTACGCCAGTCTGTTGCAAATGATTTTAAGGGGTTTAATGTTTTCTATCAACCTATTATCGATGCAAGCACTCATAAAATTATAGGGGCAGAAGCTTTACTACGCTATAGCTGTGAGAACTTTGGCCCATTATCACCCGTTGAATTTATTCCTATATTAGAAGAAAGTGGCCTTATTATTCCTGTAGGAAGGTGGGTCATTGGCAATGCCATTAGGCAGTGTAAGTTATGGCAGAAATATATACCTAGTTTTCATGTGAGTATTAACTTATCCTATGTTCAACTCAAACGATTTGACCTTATTGATGAGCTCATGGAATATGTAGAAGCCAGTGGTATAAACACCGACTCTATTGTATTAGAAATCACCGAGAGTGGTCATTTAGAAAATGATAATACTATTTTAAGAGCTTTTGAGATTATGAGGCAAAAGAAAATTAAATTAGCCATTGATGATTTTGGAACAGGTTATTCTAATTTAAGGTATTTACAGGAATTTAATGTAGACATTTTAAAGCTTGATCGTTCCTTTGTTAGTAAGGCCCTAAGGAATGAGTACGATTTTAAATTGGTGGGGTATATAATAGATATGGCCCACAGTATAGGACTTTCGGTTTGTCTTGAAGGCATAGAGACCATGGATGAGAGAGAAAGATTGTATACATTGGGACCTGACTATATGCAAGGTTATTTGTTTGGAAAACCTGTAGATGTTAGCACTTTTGAGAGGCTGAACATAAATGAAGCCTTCAGTAGCTAAGTGATAAATACAAAAGATAGTAGGGAGTAAATTATGAAATGAATCGTTTTAAATAACCTATATAAGTCTTCACTTTATGCCGAAATATAAAGAAAATGTAAGGAGGCGTATCATATGACGATTAATGGAGTAATAACTCATGGAATCACACAAGAAACAACTACGGTAACCAAAAGTAAGACTGAAGAAGTCAAAAAGGACTTGGTAAATAAAGAATCAGAGGAAAGTACACAGGCAGTAACTGATACCTATGAAAAGGTAGAAGAAACATCTCAAAAAGGTGTTTATAGTAATGTAAAAAAATTATCCAGTAATCAAGTACAAGCCATGAAGGAAAATCAAGAAGTAGCCAAAGTACAGATGCTTCAGCAGATGATGAGTGCTAATATGAAAAATCAAAGCTTAACCTATGGTATTTCTCAAGGAAGTCAAGACTTATGGACAAAGATTTTTGGAAGTATAGATGCTGCCTTACCTGCTTTAGCTACCAATAAAGAGGAAGCACAAAAGGCTCTCGAAAAAGGGGGCGCTTATAGTGTAGAAGCTGTTGCTGATCGTATTATGAAAATGGCAGAAGCACTTGCGGGTGGAGATAGCAGTAAAATCAGTCTGTTAAGAGGTGCAGTGGAAAAGGGCTTTAAACAAGCAGGGATTGAATTTGAAAGTAAAACAGAATCTGGACTTCCACAAATTTGTAAGGATACCTATGATGAAGTCATGAAGCGTTTTGATACATGGGAGAAGAAAAGTGCTACAGATAATACAAAGACCTCTAAGGATGAAGAGGGCGAACAAATAAATGCTACTACTGAAGTTGAATAGTAAAAAAATAAAGGATAAAAAGAGCGATTCACTGCTAGTGTGAATGGCTCTTTTTTTATGATTATCTACCTTTATTAAAAAGAGAGAGGTATTCCTCTTCTAAGTACACTTTCTTGTAGGAGTAAATAGCAAATAATTATAATTGTGAAGATTATATCAATAAAGTAGAATATTTTGCTGAATATTTTTAATTAATTAGTAAATAAAAAATCGATATGCTAAAATAAATTAAATGAAGATAAAAAGAGAAGAGAAAGGGGGAGGAAACAATGAGTATTATTGAAACACAAGGACTTAGGAAGCATTTTGATGTAGGGAATAATCATATAGAGGTTTTGAAGGGAATTGATATGCAAATAGAAGAAGGAAAGCTAGTTATACTTATGGGACCATCAGGTTCAGGTAAGACAACGCTCATCAATCAGTTGAGTCTTTTAGATACACCTTCTAGTGGGCAGCTTATGTTATTAGGAAAAGAAGTAAAAAATCTTTCAGATAAGGAAAAAGATCATTTACGTTGTAAGCAGATGGGGCTTGTCTTTCAATCTGTAGCCCTAATATCTAAAATGTCAGCTTTTGAAAATATTGATTTTTTCCTTAGGATGACGCATTATCCTGATAAAAAGAGAGAAGAAAGAGTTAAAGAAGTCTTGCATTTAGTAGGGTTAGAAAAAAGAAGGGATCATATGTCCTATCAACTATCAGGAGGAGAGCAGCAAAGAGTAGCTATTGCAAGAGCCATTGCCCATAGGCCTTCTCTTATATTTGCTGATGAACCCACAGCTGAATTAGATAGTGAGACAGGACTTAAAATTCTTAGGCTTTTTTTGAAGTTAGTAGAAAAAGAAGGTACAACTATTTTAATGTCTTCTCATGATCCTGCAGTAGAGCTAGTGGCCCATCAAATTTTTCATTTAAAAGACGGACAGTTGGAGGGAGAGTATGGCAAAGGAACTTATGATTGAATGTGAGAACCTTTTTAAAATTTATAGGACAAAAGAGATAGAAGTAATGGCCTTACAAGGTTTGGATATGACTATTGAAAAAGGGGAGATTACAGCTATTATTGGCAATAGTGGAAGTGGTAAGTCTACATTGCTTAATATGCTAGGTGGTTTGGTTAAGCCTTCCGCAGGACACTTAATAGTAGATGGTATAAATCTTAATAAAATTAAAAAAAGGGAGTTACAAAAATATCTACTTCATACAGTAGGCTTTGTGTGGCAAAATAATGCACGTAATTTGCTACCTTATTTAACAGCTAGAGAAAATGTAGAATTGCCAATGCTTCTTTCTAATAGCAAGAAAAAGAAGGAAAGAGCCCTAGAGCTTTTAGAACGAGTAGGTATGTCGCACAGGATAAATAGCCGATTAGGAGAACTCTCAGGAGGGGAACAGCAAAGAATAGCTATAGCTATTGCCCTAGCTAATAAGCCACAGCTCCTACTGGCAGATGAACCGACAGGTGCTGTTGACTCTTATAATACTCATCGCATCATGGAGGTTTTTAGAAAGGTTAATGAAGAAGAAAAAGTGACTGTTTTAATTGTAACTCATGACCATGAACTTTCTAAGATGGTCAATCGTGTGATTAATATAAGAGATGGACGGACGAGCTCAGAGTTTTTGGTAAAGGAGAGCTACCTCAATCAATTAAAGGCATTAGAGAGTTATGATAAGGAAACGATAGCAGATACCCATGAAGAATTTGTTGTTCTGGATAAAGTAGGACGTTTGCAATTACCTAAAGATATAGTAGAGTGCTTACAGCTAGCAAGGAAGGACCGATTGAAGGTCTATTTAGAGGATGGCAGAATTGTTATGGAAAAGAGGTTAGAGAATGAGAAATTACTATAAAGTAATATTAGCAGGAATAATTTTAAGTCTTTCTTTATCAGGTTGTTACTTTTTACCAGAGGAAGAAGAGGT
>JAEYNQ010000017.1 GCA_023412455.1 Bacillota bacterium | reverse complement strand
AAGCGCAGGATCAGGAATACGAAATCTTTTCAAAAAAATAAATAAAAATAGAGTTTTTAATTATGGAATCGGAATCGGGGCTACCGCACTTGTCCATTCTTCTTCGGCCTCTTCCATCATGACGGTTGGACTTGCTCATGCCAATATTGTAACAGTTAAGCAAGGCGCAGGTTTTATCTTAGGGGCAAAAGTAGGCACCACTCTTACAGCATTTATATTTGCCCTTTCAGGCATCAACAAAGGGGGCTTTAGTATAAGCTCTGTTTTTGCAGCGGTTGCGTTTGTCGGTGTCTTCATCGTTTTTTCCACTAGTAACGAAGCTCTCAATAAAATTGCACCATTTTTAATCGGATTTGGAATGCTGTTTATCGGTATGGAGGTCATGGAAATGGCAATCGGTGGGTCAGATTCGGTCCTAAGTATTGAGCTCTCTAAGGTATTCAAATATGAAATCATGCAAAATCCTATCTTGCTGGTGCTATTAGGTATTCTCTTTACAGGTATCATACAGTCGTCCACAGCAGCAACGGGTGTTTTTATCGCTTTCTTGGCTACGGGAGTTATCCACAATATCGATCAATCCTTTTTCTTAATGATGGGAGCAAATATAGGAACCTGTAGCGATGGCATTATGGCCTCCCTCACCACGAACGCTAACGGGAAACGTATCGCATTATTCCATTTGATTACTAGCATAATTGGTGCCACAGCGTTTTCTATTATTCTGGTAATTTTAAGAGTACCCATAACCAGCATATTTGAGGGGCTATTCCCTGGAAAACCCCAGTTTAGCCTTGCTACATATAACCTGATTTATAATACGCTTTATACCTTAGTGTTACTGGTATTTATGGATCCACTAATCCATTTAGTGACAAGCTTGGTGAAAGATAAACAGCAGAAGTTGGAGGAAGTGACCTATATTGATGAGCGTTTCTTACAAACTCCGGCTGTTGCCATTGAACAAGCATTAAAGGAGTTGCACGATATGGCCATTCTCGCAAAGGAGAACCTTGATCGTTCTTTTGCTTCATTGGTCAACGAAGATATGAGTGAAAGCAAAGCAATTGCCAATGCGGAGTATCGTATTGATTTCTTAACCAATAAACTGACAAACTTTTTCATCAAAATTTCATCGGTTACTAAGTTCCCAGATGACGAAAAATTGATAGGTGGATTGCATCATGTAACAAACGATATTGAACGACTGGGGGATTACGCGATACTTCTGGTAAAAGAAACTAGCTATATGAAGGAAAAAGAAGTAAAATTTTTAGATCAAACCAAAGATGAGCTTAACCTAATCTACGGGCATATATCCGAAATGTTCGACTTAGGGTTTGACGCGTTTACAAAGCGTAAAACCGAAAATTTTAGAAAAATTTCAAGCCTTCACAAGGAAATTAAAAAACTAATATCCTCTACGCGTAACGAGCATGTGCTACGCTTGGGCTCCGGGATGTACCCTGTTGAGGTATCAAAAAGCATTTATTCCGTTCTGTTTTCATTGCAAAGAATATCGGATCATATTGTGAACATTGCTTTCTCCATACGTTCCACTACTGGAAGTAAAACAGAAGCAATGCAAGCCATTGAAAAAGAAAATATAGCTCGTAAGTCTTCTCCAGAAAACACTATGAAAAAATGAAAAACTTCCCAAGTTCAATCTGGGAATAACACAGAGGTTTCGGGTTACATTGAAGTTTTAGTATGAATTTCAATGCCTGAGGCCTCTTTTTGTAAATTAGCTTGCAATAGTAATGGCATCAATAATTGTATGGCTAATAAAGTAGTACCCATCATTCATGTGAAAGGTAATAATATTAGAAGTATCAAAGAAGTAAAAACTAAAATGAACATAAGTAACCTAAAGGAACTATAGCAAGATAAAAAGAGAGAGTGTGAAGTTACAACATAGGAAGAAATACCTATTTGTTGCTAATTAAAGTATGATTAATTGAAAATTTTATAAATATAGTATAAAATCGAGTTAGAAGCCAAACTGCTCTTAATTGACGCATGATGGCCAAATTCTCTGGTACTTGATTTTGGATTAATTAATAACTGCGATTGGGTAGTAATTGAAGCGAATGCTGCAAGAAAGGTTTGCTCAATGGCAAATGTGTCATATAGAAAATGAAGTGAGGTTGTAAAATGGATTATGATCTTTTGAGAAACAGCTCACAGCAGGTATGGTTTTTGATTTGCGGAATTTGTCCAAGATTAACAGGATTGAGGACTTTTTGACACTCTGTAAATATCTTGAGGACAGGGAAGCGCTTACTTTAAAACGCTTTAAATAGCTTTCTATGAGCATTAATTATGGGGCAGAAAGGCCACAATATGGCTTTTCTGCCTTAACTACAATATAGCCTTCAAGGGCGTCCCTCGGATGTGGGTGATTATTTTGAAGAGTAATATATATACACTCTGCTGAAGTATTTTGACTTGTCACATGACCTGATAAAAATACTGGAGCGTGAGCAATACGGGAAGAAGTGCTTGGATACATAAAAAATGGATACAACAATCATTAAGAATGAGAGGTATACCATAGTGGCAGATATGATACAAATACATCATTTTGCTGTTAAATGGTGTGATAAGTTTCGTGACCAGAACATCCATTACATAGAGTTGGTTGACCATTGGATGGCTGATGATTGTGTTGCTCTCGGCTTTGAAATGGACTGTGGTCATGCTTTTTCTGAAAAATATGGACAGGCAGCAAAAAATTACGAAGCACTGGACAGAATCATTGATGATGTAACGGACATTCCTTTGTTGGGGTCTGCCATTTATTCGCGATGGAGATATTTTAATCATTGGGCATATACGGGTGCTAAAATTTTGGAACCGCAAAATCGTGGGTGGTTTATTTTGGCACTTAGCCGATTGGCATTGCTTTCAGGGGAGAATCCTTTCATATTTAAAGGGACACTCAAAAAGGTGCGTATCGTATCTAATAATATCTGTTACGGTCCGATGCCCAAACCGGAGGATGAGGTGGAACAGCACCTTACCATCAACAATGAAGGCTGTGTGTGGTTCTCAGGATATAACTTTGGAAACCCAGGAGAACGATATGAAAAAGCAAGGAGTAAGGCTTTCAAAATTGAAAAAGCATCAGCGGACAAGCTATTGACAGCTCTTGCTACCTATTTCGGAAATGAGTACATTGAGATTTTTGCTACAGATATTGGTGATTGGGTTATGGAACTGACCAATACGGAGGGAACGACATATAAGTTCCGAGGTTCGCTTTGTGCCGATTTTGACTATGAAGGCACAGACTTATCTGACCTCGTGCGTGATACCGTTGGTATGGATGAGTTATTTGTCTTTGATGGAAACTGGAAACCGGATGTGATTAACAGAATTACTTTAGACTATCACAGGGTTACAAAAATCAAACCCAAGGAAGTGCCGGAGGAGGCCAATTGGGAATATGTGACATGGGATTACACAGAGCATCTCATGATAGATAGAGAAACAGAAACCCTTGAACACATTCAGAATATCGGAACTGGCTGCAAGGTTTCTCGCAAATATGAAATGAAAGGCGGCATAGCAAGTCTCCTTGATAATTTTGATGCAGAGGACTTGTTCGGGCCTATTGAAGGTAATTCCTATGATGTGATTGATACACCGAATGAAACAAAGGATTATAAAATCACCATTGATTACGGAAAGAATCCCCAGCGTATCATCACAGGCAGCTACGACAAAAATGGACTGCCGGAGGATTTTGCTAATTTTGCAGAAACCGTGTTTTCTTTCATAAGATTTTATGGCTTGGGTGAGATACTTGACCCGTCTGTATACAGAAAAGTAAAACGCCACAATTCAGAGTACATTTTCTGTAGCGTTACCTTTGGTGAAGGATACAAGAGTTATTATTATCTGACAGACGATGACAGTATGGAAGTCGGTGATTTTGTGCTTGTTCCTGCAGGAAAGGATAATCATGAAGCAGTTGTTAAGGTAGTGGCTATCGAATATTTCAGCGAGGAGAATGTTCCACTGCCTTTAGAAAAAACAAAAAGAGTCATCTGTAAATGCACAGATGGAGATTTTTTATGGGATGGACAAGAAGGATACTGAAATGGGAGAACAAGAAATGGAATGGGAACGGCAGCTTTAGGTGGTAAATTTAATTTCAAGTTGCCAAAGAAAAGTTAAACGGGGAGATAAGAAGAGTACACCTTGGGGAAAGGAGGAGAGATATGAGAAAAAGGATGTTTGGGGTGGTAATGGCTGTAATCGCTATAGTGGTATTTACAGGAGCTAAACCTATGCCCACATCAACAGAGAATACATATGATGAGCTATTATCAAAAGCCATGACACCCGTTGGTTCCACCATGTACATTTGGGGAGGTGGCTGGAATGAAGAAGATACGGGTGCTGGAGTAGAAGCAGTCACAATAGGTGTTAGTCCCCAGTGGAGTGAGTTCTCTAAGCAATGTAATGCTTTTTATGATTATAAAAAGACCAAATATCAAATTCATAATGGATTAGATTGCTCGGGCTATATCGGTTGGCTGATGTATAATGTGTTTCATGACCAATCGGGTGAAAGAGGCTATGTCATGTCTTCTACAAAGATGGCCAAGACTTTTGCCGATTATGGTTGGGGAAATTATACGCCAGCGAATCAGGTTACTAGTTGGAAAGCAGGCGATATCATGAGCATGGAGGGGCATGTTTGGATGAGCTTGGGAATGTGCACGGATGGTAGTGTTGTTTTAGTTCATTCCAGTCCTCCAGGTGTGCGCTTATCTGGGACTTTCCTGGAGGATGGTCGTAAAAGCGAGGCAGTGAAGCTAGCAGAGCAGTATATGAGTCAATATTTTCCTATGTGGTATAGTAAATATCCAGCTTGTGGGGTCAGTCATAACTATTTGAAAAAAGCCTCTCAGTTTCGTTGGAATGCAGAAACGCTAGTGGATGAACAGGGTTATCTAAATAGGAGTGCTAATGAGGTGTTAATGACTCTATTTAGTCTTCCATCAGAAATGAAGGATAATAATATGAAATAACCTATTCTAATGCACAAAGATTTTCAAGTGTAGAAGCCTTATTTGAAGACCTTAATTCATGAAATACGAAATTCTGAGAACGTCCCAGTTTAAAAAAGATTATAAGCTAGCAGTTAAAAGAGGTTGTCATATCAATAGTGATTGGTTTTAAGCCCAAGGAGAGTGATCTCTAAGGGCTTTTTTAATGCTCAAATTTAGGAGATGATACTAAGCGAACTAACTATTAAATTCGCTTTGCCATAAAAAATAGCTTTCTATAATATGTTGATTTATCATAGAAAGCTATTTTTATAGACTTTACTTCACAGGCTCACTGTCAAGTAATATTGACAATATCATACCCCATACATAATCCAAATGTAAATATATGCAGGGATAATGGCTGCTAATGTAAAAGGAATACCAATTCTAAAGAAATCACTATTCTTTACCTCGTATCCTTCTTTGCGCAAAATACCAATTCCCGTAATATTTGCTGAAGCACCAATAGGTGTACAGTTGCCGCCGAGAGTAGCTCCGGACAGTAAGCTAAAATATAGCACCGTAGGATCTACTCCTAAAGATGTTGCCAAACCTGCAATCACAGGAATCATCGTTGCTACATAGGGGATATTATCAATAAAAGCAGAAATCAATACAGATGCCCAAACTACTACTGTATATAGGAGGAAAATATTCCCACCGCCTGCTTCAGCCAAAAGATTTGCCGCTGCATCAATCACGCCTTGTGCAGAAATACCGCCAATCATTAGGAACAGACCTGTCAATAAACCGATGGTATTAAAATCAATTTCTTTTAACGGAGCAGTGATGGCACTTAGTTCCTTCTTTCTTATATAACTATAAACCAAACCAATGGCTAATAATACGCAGCAAATCAAGCCATTTGTAATGCTGGGCTTGTTGGGTATAAAGGAGGCAAAAATCAGTAGTACAATGACTCCACATAAAAGAACAGTAGGTACATAATCCGTTACCTTTGTGCGCTCCGTCGCCTTGGGAATAGCCCCTTTTTCCTTGCGAAATAGATAGGCCAAAATGAGGGCAGATATAATAGCCCCTAATTCCACGGAAAAGAAGATACTTGGTCTCTCATGATACCAGAAGAAATCTAAGAAACTCATATCTAATGCAGAGCCAAGCAAAATGGAGGTGGTATCACCAACTAAGGTTGCCGCTCCCTGCAGATTAGACGAAACGGAGATGCCAATAATAAAAGGAACGGGATTAATCTTTAACTTCTTACAGATTGCCAGGGCTACCGGTGCCACCATCAATACTGTTGCTACATTGTCTATAAAAGCTGAGATAATACCTGCAAAAAGAGCAAGTGCAACCGCTGCCCACTGTACATTTGGCACTTTCTCCATAATAAAGTCAGCAAGCAATGCTGGCATCTTGCTTTCAATAAAGAGTGCCACTAATCCCATAGTTCCGGCAATCATCATTAATACATTAAAATCCAACGCACCAAGAATATCCCTCGCGGGTAACATCCCCGTAAGAATAAAAATTGTAGCAGATCCAAGCGCTATGTACGGACGATATTTACTAAACATCAAAATCAAAACATAAGAAATTGCAAAAAGAATAATAGCGAGTAACATTTCTTCTCCTTAATATTAAATAAATTTTTAAATAAATTTTGTTAATATTATAACATTTTACATATAATACTTCTAGTCTTTCACTTATTTAATTGATATTCTTTATTGATAATAATAGGGAGTGCAAAGAAGTATGGAGAAGGGCATTCATTCGTCTTCTTGTTGGGATTGTATATTGATTTATAATTCAAAATTTAATATAATATTAAAAGTAATTTCAATGAAATTATTTTTAATAAGATGGAGTGGATGCAATGACAAAAAGAGAAGAACAAAAAGAAAAGCGGCGACAAGATATTTTGCGAGCGGGTCTCAAACTTTTCGCTTGCAAAGGTTATCAAGCAACTAAAATAAATGATATTGCAGAGGAAGCAGAAATGAGCCTTGGCTTGTTCTATCATTATTATGAATCAGTAGAGATTTTATATGAAGAATTGATTAACATGGCATTAGCAGGACGTACAGGACAATAT
>JAEYNQ010000005.1 GCA_023412455.1 Bacillota bacterium | reverse complement strand
CTTCCCAAACCTTAAACGTTGGAAAAATGCATAAAGTGAGTTAGATAAAGATGTCTTTCTTTATCTCTGATGTTATTTTCTTGTAGACACGCAAATCATTATTGCGGTCGCAGGTAGCAAGAAAAATCTCAGAGATAGGAGGGGCATCTTGCATTTTAAGTTGCTTTTTCAGGCAAGTTTTATTTTGTCCCATATAGCTTAGGTTTTGGGGCATAATACGAATCAATAATAATGTTGGCTACTAAGTTATCTTGAGAGGGCTGAAGCTTTATGCCATGCCCTGTAAGAAGGCGTTGGTCAGATTTGAGGAGAAAGCTGAGCTTCCCATTAGCTTCTTGGAGGAGCTTCTGTAGGTTGTGAAGATTAATTTGCTTAGTGTAAATAAAGTGATAATAGACCCTAATGGAGTTAAAATAGCTTTTAAAATTCCCATAAGAGTACCTTCCTTAAAATTTATAAAATAGCATCTCCTTTTTGAGAAACCCATTTGTAGAAATAAATATCTTTCATAAAAGAGAAACAAATAAACTATTTGAAAAGAGGAGATAGAAAGGCTAATATAAGAAGTAGAAGAGAGATGTTTTTGAGTAAGGAGTCGATATGTTGAAGGTATGGAAGCATTTTAAAACGATTACAAGGCACCGTCATTTAGTCATTAAGCATTGCTTTAAAGCAGGCATTTTTTGGCAAGGTTGTTTACATGATCTTTCAAAATATAGCACCACAGAATTTTGGGTAGGGGTCAAGTATTATAGTGGGACACATAGTCCCAATGAAGCAGAACGAAGGGATAAGGGCTATTCCAAAGCATGGTTACATCATAAGGGAAGAAATAAGCATCACTTTGAATACTGGACAGATTATAATCCTAAGGTAAAAGGTATTAAACCAGTGGAAATGCCTATGAATTATGTCATCGAGATGTTTTGTGATCGTGTAGCAGCCAGTAAAAATTATTTACAAGAGGCTTATACAGATAGAAGTCCACTAGAGTACTTTTTAAATGGAAAAGATAGAAGGCAAGATATGATTCATCCCAATACCTCCCAGGTGTTGGAGGAGTTACTTACTTTATTGGCTAACGAGGGGGAAGAGGCGACTTTTGCCTATATAAGAAAATTAAATAAACACCTTTAATTAATAAACAGACTAAAAAAGAGGGGGATAAAATGGAGTTTATTACTTTAACAAAAGAAAACCTAGAAAAAGAGCATGTTTGCTGTGCCATTAGTAACAACAAGGATTGCCAAGTAGCTAGCAAAAAGGCTTGGCTAAGTCAACGCTTAGAGGAAGGTTTAGTTTTTATAAAAGGGAATGTAAGAGGTAAAGTTTTTATCGAATATATACCAGCTGAAAAGGCATGGGCGCCTATTGAAGCCAATAATTATATGTTTATTAATTGCTTGTGGGTGTCTGGACAATATAAAGGACAAGGAATCTCCAATGAGCTTTTACAGTCTTGTATAGCAGATAGTAAAGCAAAGGGCAAAATAGGTCTTGCTGTCCTTTCTTCAAAAAAGAAATTACCCTATTTATCTGATGGAAATTACTTGCGTTATAAGGGCTTTCAGTTAGCTGATATCAGTGCACCTTATTATGAATTACTTTATCTGCCCTTTGAGGAGACGGCTCCAAAGCCTTGCTTTAAAGCTTGTGCTAAAAAGGCGGAAATAGAGGAAAAGGGATTAGTGCTTTACTATAGTCAGCAGTGTCCCTTTACTGGGAAATATGTCCCTCTTATTCAAGAAATAGCAAAAGAGAGAGGGGTAGACTTTAAAGTTTTCCGTTATGAGAATGCCAAAGAGGCCCAAAATGCTCCTGTGGCTTCTACTACTTATAGTTTGTTTTATCAGGGCAAGTTGGTTACCCATGAGATTTTATCGGATAAGAGATTTATAAAGTTTTTAGAAGAGAATAGGGTTTAAAAATAAGGGGACAGAAGGATATGGGGTGATGAAGATGGATCAGGTAAAGTATTATCAGGTTGGAGAAGTTTCTAAAATTTGTCATATTCCTATTCGCACCCTTCATTACTACAATGATATAGGACTTTTAGTACCAGATAAGGTGAGTGAGGAAAGTGGGTATCGTTACTATTCCCATTCCCAGCTTCAAATTATTAATGTGATTAAATTTTATAAGGAAGCGGGCTTTTCCTTAAAAGAGATTAAAGAGCTTATTAAGCGAGAAGATATGGCCTATAATCAACAAAAAATAGAGGAGAAGTGCCAGGAGATAGATAGGCGTATAGGTGAGCTTATGATTCTTAAAAATAAGCTACGTTATTCTCACTGGGATGTATCCAATAGGCCTCTAGAGGGACAAGTGGTTTTTAAAGCTATTCCTTTTCAGTATGTGGCCTTTTCCCGTTATACAGCAGCTTGTAATCAGGAAGAATTTATTTTAAGATATCTGACATTAAACAGAATAATTGAAAATCAAGGTCTTCATATGACAGGTCCCATGATGGCTATTTATTATGATGATTATCGGGAGTTTGATTATGCACGTGCAGACATTGAAGTGTGTGCCTCTATTGTGAAGCCTATAGAGGAGAATAAACATGTACGTGTTTGGGGAGGGTTTAAGGCAGCTACCCTTTTACACTATGGAAGTTATAAAAGTATGCCAATGAGCTATCAAAGGCTTTTAGATGCTATGGAGGAGAAGGGCTATAGTTACAAAGGGCAAGCTATAGAAAGTTATATTGTAGATTGTACGCTTACGTTAGATGAGGAAAGCTATGTGACCGAACTGATTATACCTCTTCTATAATTTTCAAAAAGTTACTTGACTCTACAGTTAATGGAGGGTTTAGACTATAGAAAACAAAGGAGGCAAGTACATATGAAAACAACGTATTTAAAGGCGAAAACTTATGTAGAAGAGAAAGGATCAGCCTTGCAAAAGGCTTGTATGGCATGGATAGATGGACAAGGTTCAAAAGAAGCTCTACTTGAAGCACTTAAGGCTTATCAAAATGAGGATGGTGGTTTTGCTCATGGGCTTGAAATGGAGTACCAAGGACCCGTTAGTTGTACCATGTCAACGGTAGCAGCTTTAGGTTGTATAGGGCGTTTTGATTTAAAGGAAAGTGACGTATACACCCAAACCATTCACTATTTAAATACTATCCAAGAGGCGAATGGTTGTTTAGATGAAAATGAAGGTATTGATGCTTATCCCCATCCACCTTATATGAAAAAGGGTATATATAGAGAGTATAATACGGGAATGGTTTTAAGATGGCTTTTGGCCATAGGGGCTAAAGAGGAACCACTTATGACAAGGGCTTTAGATTACATGACCAATCATTTTGAAGAGGATTCAAAGAAGCAGGATATATGGACAGCAATAGGCTATTTAGGTGTTTTTGCTCAATTGCCACCCAATGAGAGCAACAAAAAAATAGTAGAATGGTGCATGAGTGTATTAATGAATAAGGGCCAAGAACCCCCTACGAAATGGCAACAGTATTCTGGCCGCATCGAATCAGGGGAACCTATTTTTCCACAGGAAGTAGAGGAAGTACTTAAAGCGATTAAAGACAACCAAGCTGAAGATGGGGGATGGGCACAGCCTTTTGGCGAATATAACCGGGTATGGCTAGCTATTTATATCCTTCAATTTATAAAAAATAATCAAGAAGTGGAAGGATAAAGCTCTACGAGTTAAAGGAGTGAGTGAGATGGTGCATTTAATTTATTGTGATAAGAAGGCTAAGGTATTAGACAAGCTTTTAGAAGGTTCAAAAACCATGATTATACGTGGTGCAGCAGGAAGAACGTTTCCTCATAGTAGAGTGTTTCCAGGAGAAATAGCCTATTTTATTGTAAATGATGGGACAGGGCTTATACGGGCTAAAGGAAAGATAAAAACAGCCTTTTCCTCTGAGAAAATGACAGAAGAAGAGTCGAAGGCCCTTGTAGCTACCAATAGTGAAAAGCTGAATCTCACACCCGCTCAAACAGAAAGGTGGGCAGGCAAAAAATTCTTGGTGTTAGTAGAGGTAACAGAAATAGAAACGATCGCCCCTCTGGAGATGGAACATCAGAAGAATATGGATGACTGGCTCATTCTAGAAAAGATTGAAGATGTACTAGTTGGGACAGCTAAGCCCTATGAGTATGTAAAGATAAAATAAAGATATTACTATATAAAACTAAAAAATCTGTCAATCAGATATTATCAAATAGGGAGGGACCATGCCCAATTTAATTCATTTAGAAGTTTATAATGAAACCATAGATTTAATAGAAGGGAGAAAAGAACCTGGTCCTGTGCTTAGAGGAATGCAGGAATATTATTATGGGTATGGGATAAGACTGTATAACCTATATACTGATGAGAAATATGATAAAGGTCAAGTAATAGGTTATAAGATAGGGGCATTGACCAATGTAGAACAAGGTTTCCTAATAGGTAATCATGAGTTAAACTTTTTTCAAGATACTTTAAACAGATATGTAGAACTATGCCATGAAAATGCAATATCCACGACTGGACTTTTAAACCTAACTTATCCACGGCCAGGAATTGGGATAGGTTATTACTTTGATAGAATATGGAAAAACGAAATAATTTCCCAGGTTGGGACATGGCTTTGTCCAGAGTTATTGAAGAAATATCGCTCATTTGGAGTGACTAATATTATTAATAGTGGCTTTGGTGTATATACTGTATTTTCAGAGCTGGAACTATTGGAAGCAACAAAACAAAAAATAAGGGTTGAAGCCTTGCTAGCTGTAAATGAATGTGACACCCATGGCCTAGTGAAAGATCAAGACATTGTTAGTTTTGATTTAGAATCCGTTCTAAAAGATAAATATAAGGGCAATCTCTATTATTACTATAAGTAATAAAAGAGAAACATAGATTTTTCCTACTGAAAGATAGAAGGATAAGTTTAACTTAAGATCCTTTCCCAAAATTGGCGCCTATCATATTGGGCGCCACTTTCTTGCCTTGTAGGAAAGTTCGTATTCTACACTTTCACTACTTCGCGAACCAATACGTGTCCTATGGACACTTTTGTTCTGATAGGATTTACACCTTAGAATAAAAGAGGTGCACCAAAGCACTTCTTTTTTAATATACATAAAGTAGGTAAGGAAAATGAAATTTGGCAAAGCTGTATTAAAAAGTAAGGACAAAGTAAGGAGAAAATGGTAGAATAAAGTAACCCTTACCGTATTCCTAAAACAAAAATAGGAGATTAGGAATAATTCACATGTATTTTACTAAAATAAATAGAGAGCTTTTTTAAGCAGCAAAGGAGGAAGACACATGACGACACGCTATGATATCGCTATAATAGGAACAGGACCAGCAGGGTTATCAGCAGCCATAAATGCTAAGGTGCGTAACAAAAAAGTGATTCTCTTTGGAAATAATCATTTGAGCATGAAACTAGAGAAAGCCCATCAAATCAATAATTATTTAGGTTTTCCAGGTATAACAGGTGAGCAACTCAAGACCATATTTGAAGAACATTTAAGAGAAATGGACATTGCTATTACGGAGAAAAAAGTAACCAATATTTATTCCATGGGAGATTACTTCTCTATCTTGGCTAATAATGAAATTTATGAAAGTGAAGCAGTCATTTTAGCTACAGGTGTACAGGTGGGCAAAAAGTTTGAGGGAGAAGACCACTTCCTTGGCCGAGGAGTAAGCTATTGTGCCACTTGTGACGGTAATTTTTACAGAGGCAAGGTAGTCACCGTTATTGCCTATAGTAAAAAAGAAGAAGAAGAGGCAGACTTCTTAGCGAGTTTAGCAGATAAAGTCTACTATATCCCTATGTATAGAGAAGAAGTAGAGGTTAACCCTAAAATAGAGATTGTAAGAGATCGTCCTATAGAGATTGTAGGAGCTGGGCAGGTTAATAAGCTTATTTTACAAAAGGGAGAAATAGAAACAGATGGGATTTTTATTCTAAGGGATACCATTAGCCCAAGTACACTTCTTCCTGGCCTGGAAACCAGTGACAACCATGTCAAGGTAGACCGCCTCATGCAGACCAGCCTTCCAGGCTGCTTTGCAGCAGGAGACATTGTAGGTAAACCCTATCAATATATTAAAGCTGCTGGAGAGGGAAATATTGCAGCCCTTTCAGCTGCTAGCTATGTGGACAGCAAGGCAAGAGCCTAGCAGTTATAAGTTGAAAATTATAAAGTGGATAGAGGCTGAGCTTACAAGGCAAGGCATCTGTCCACTTTTCTTATAGTTATGAAATAGGCATCATCCCTTATCACCCTATTAAATAAGTGGTTAATTATGGGAACTATTTATGGAAGTTTATGATATAATTAAAATTAAGAAGTAAAAAAGTGAGGAGGAGTAAGTATGGAACGACAGCATCAAGAAGAAGCTTTAAGGAACTATGCAAAATCTTTACAGAAGGAGCTGGAAGATACTTATGATTGCCATCCTTTTGCATTAGGTGGGATTGTAGAAGAAGATTATATTTACAAACAAGGCTTTGCTTTAGCACTCACATTACTTTTAACTAAAAAATATATTCATACAGGAAATCGTAAGATGATTGAGGACTTTTTAAGTAGGACTAAAGCCTACTTAGGTCAGTCTATGGAGGCGCTAGGAGAAACTACCATTACACAGATTATGAATGATTATAAGGCTATTAAAAAGAAGATTAACTAAAGATATTAAGAGAAGAATATAAAAAGGCTTGTGGAAGAGAAGCTAAAAGAATGCTTTCTCACAAGCCTTTTTTGTAGTCTAGGGAAGTGCGTTCTTTACTTTCCTAGACTATGGGGAGTACAGAGGGGAATCCCCTCTGTCGTATTCAGGAGGGTGCTCAGCTGACCGCTCTTTGTCAGCGCCGAAGGGAACCTAGGGTTCCCTAGCGGAAGAAATGTGGACGCTACTCCACTTTCTTGTATATTGGTAAGTTTTAATCTTATAGTAAAATTAAAAGTTAAATTTTGTTTTATAAATCTATTTGCTGTGTTTTTTGTAAGGCCTCTATTGCTTTTAAAGTAGGAGGGTTAAGGGGTAATGGAAATTGGGTACAAGCTATACTAGCAGCTGCACTGGCAAAGCTAACCACTTTCTCATCACTCATACCTTTTAAGAGAGCATAAACACAGCCTGCTTTAAAGGTATCCCCAGCTCCTAGGGTACTTTTAACCTTTACGTTGTAGGGTTTAAAGCGTTTAGGAATTTGTCCTTTGCGTCCGTAGACAATCTCTTTAGCACCTAATGTAAAAATAGTAAGGCCTGAACTTTCTTCTAAGTACTTATTAAAGAGGTCTTCACGATTAGCCTCAGGATAGGTGCCGCTAATAAATTCATTAGAGACTACATTGATACTGGCATGACGGTGAAGGAAACTATCATAAGGGCAATCTATAGTGACATACTTTTTACCATGTTTTTGACAAAGCATAGCCACTTGGTTGGAAGCATCTTGAAAGAAAGGGTCTAGCCCTACGACTTGAGCCTTTAATATATCTTCCTCCTTAGGTTGATTCCAACGTTTAATGGAATCAGAAAAATAACTGCCAAATTCACCAAAAGGTGTACGGGTAGTCTGGTCAATAAAACAATAATCTTGCAAGCCACTGTAGCCC
>JAEYNQ010000324.1 GCA_023412455.1 Bacillota bacterium | reverse complement strand
TATGTGCCTACAAATTAGTAACAATTAGATAATGAGAGTGGTGAAGCGAATGGTAAGGCAGAAAAAAACAAAAGTGATACCTGGATTTGGCTTATCAATGGGAATTGTTCTGTTATATTTAAGTCTGATTGTTATTATTCCTTTGGTTACTGTATTTGTGAAAAGCTTTGATTCAGGCTTTAGTGGATTTGTGAAAGCAGCATTCAGTCAAAGAGTTGTGGCAGGCTATAAAGTGAGTTTATTATGCTCATTTATAGCAGCTAGTGTGAATGGTATTTTTGGTATTATTCTTTCTTGGGTGCTGGTTAGATATAATTTTCCTTGTAAAAGGATTATAGATGGTTTTATAGACTTGCCATTTGCTCTGCCCACTGCAGTTGCTGGTATTTCTCTTACAACTCTTTTTTCAGAAAAGGGTTGGATTGGTCAATTTTTGTATTCTGTAGGAATTCAATCCATACATTCAAAGTTTGGAATAAGTATTGCCCTTATTTTTATAGGCATACCTTTTGTTGTGAGAACAATACAACCTGTTTTAGAGGATTTGGATATACAGTATGAAGAAGCAGCTATAATGCTTGGAGCTGACAGAATACAGATTTTTTTTAGAGTGATATTTCCTGAAATTTTACCACCTTTACTAACGGGTTTTGCGCTTGCATTTGCAAGAGGGCTTGGTGAATATGGTAGTGTTATTTTTATAGCTGGAAATCAACCAATGAAAACTGAAATAGCCCCACTACTTATTATGAGTAAACTGGGAGAATATGACTATAGTGGTGCTACAGCTATTGCTATAGTGATGTTGTTTACTTCCTTTATCATTTTATTGTTAATCAATATACTACAGATCTCATTTAATAAATTTAGTAAACAATAGGGGGAAATCATGAATAAGACAAGTCATTTCATAAAGTATTTATTATTGTTTGTTAGCCTGGCGTTTGTATTTGTTATGCTTGCTCTTCCTCTAGTTGTTGTATTGATTAAATCTCTTGAAGAGGGGTGGCTTGCTTATGAATTAACCATTACGGATTATTATACGCAAAAAGCACTAGGTCTTACATTAATGACCACAATTATTGTTACGGTATTAAATACAATATTTGGTTTGTTTGCAGCTTGGGCAATTACAAAATTTAATTTTAGATTTAAAAATGCACTTACAACAATTATTGACTTACCTTTTGCTATCTCTCCCATTATAGCTGGCCTGATATTTATAATGACATTTGGTAGAATTGGTTTTTTGCATCCCTTTCTTCAAGCACATCATATAAAAATTGTATTTGCTATGCCAGGTATAGTACTTGCTACATTGTTTGTAACATCTCCTTTTGTAGCAAGAGAGATTATTCCACTTATGAATTCACAAGGTAATGAAGAAGAAGAAGCGGCTGCAATGATGGGAGCCAACGGATTTACCATATTTTTTAAGGTAACCTTACCTAAGATTAAATGGGCTTTAATCTATGGCACTATATTATGTGCGGCAAGGGCGATGGGGGAATTTGGTGCAGTTTCAGTTGTATCAGGAAGTATAAGAGGAAAGACAAATACACTGCCTCTACATGTTGAAATTTTATATAACGAATTTAGAGCAACAGAGGCTTTTGGTGTAGCCTCCATATTAGTGATTATGGCGATAGTCATTCTAATCCTTAGAAATGTAATCGAATATAAGGGGAGAAGGGGTTCAGAATAAATGTATGTTGAGTTAAAGAACATTAATAAGAGTTTTAAGGAATTTAAAGCAACGGATAATGTTAGTTTTGGCATTGAAAAAGGGAAGCTCATTGGACTTTTAGGTGCAAGTGGAAGTGGCAAAACAACTATTTTAAGAATGATTGCCGGACTTGAAACGCCTGATAGTGGAGATATTATAATAGATGGTAAGAAGGTTAATAATATCGAAGCGGGAAAGAGAGGGATAGGTTTCGTTTTTCAAAATTATGCACTTTTTAGGCATATGACTGTTTTTGAAAATATTGCTTTTGGACTTAAAATCAATAAAGTAAAAAAAAGTGAAAAGAATGAAAGAGTAACAGAACTTATAAAACTTATTGGACTTGAAGGGTTTGAAGAAAGATATCCACACCAGCTTTCTGGAGGACAAAGACAAAGAGTGGCATTTGCAAGAGCATTAGCACCTAATCCACAGCTTTTACTTTTGGATGAACCCTTTGCTGCTATTGATGCGAAGGTCAGAAAAGAACTTAGAGGATGGCTTAGGGAAATGATTGATAAGCTTGATATAACAAGTATATTTGTAACTCATGATCAGAACGAGGCCATTGAGGTTGCTGATGAAATTATCATTACATATGAGGGGAGAATTGAACAAATCGGTACGCCAGCTGAGATATATAAAAATCCTCAGACTCCTTATGTTGCCCAATTTTTAGGAGAATCCTCCGTGATTGAAGATTATGGAAGATTAAAGGGCTTTGAGGAAATTGGAAATAGCAAAGCTGTTATACGACCGGAATATATAAAAGTAGGGAAAACAGCTGAAGAAGTGGGTTCATTTTATGGCTCTGAACAGGGGATTGTAGAGCAAATATTTTTTAGGGGAAGTAATACGGAGTTAAAGGTTAGAGTAGGAGAAATTTTACTTACAGCATACAGAACCTTGGATGAACAAGAGCTTAAAATAGGAGAAGAAGTAAGGATACTTATTTATAGACTTAATGTTTTTGATGATGTTAAGGCGTATTGTATGGAAAATTCCGCTATTAAAGACCCAATGCCGGTGTATATTTGAAAAATGAGATAGATAAAACGATGTTATAAATGAGCCTGTGAAGTAAAGTCTGTAAAATATGGCTTTCTATGATAAAATCAAACTATCATAGGAGGCTGTTTGGTATTATAAAAGTGTAGCTGTTAAGTCAGTATTACTGATAAGACAGCTGCACTTATTTTTTATTATAATCGAGGGAGTAATTGGTCTAGTGGAAGTTTTATGCGATTCTGAGGAAAAGTACTGGCATTATAATAATATCACAGCTAAAAGTGAAAGCCAGTTTATAAAGAGCTATAAACAGTGGGCAAAAAAAGTAGCAAAGATGGCAGGATTTCATAAATTCCTAAGGATTTATTATGCAAGAGTAAAAGAAGTATATAGTGAGTAAAATTTTAAAATCTAAATAATAACTAGGCTGGGATAAAATGTAGATTATGCTGGCTAATTTGTATGCCTTGAAAAACTAACTGTCTTAAAAGGTTCTCCATTACCAAAAGTAGTAAACTATGTTAAGAATCGAAAACAATATATGAATAATGGTTTATAAAGGAGTAGGCAATTCTTGGACACTGCTACGAATAATTAACTGTGGTTGTAAATCAATGTGAATAGTATTTTGAGTTTTAATAGCAAGTTGTTGAGTTAATAATTTAGCAGCTGTTTCTCCCATAGAATAGGGATCATGCGCTATTGTAGATAAACGTAATCCATTATCACTGATGTACAGAGAATCATCAAAACAAAGAATGCTGATATCTCGTGGAATTTGATACCCTTCATTTGTAAGTGCGTGTACGATTGCAGCAGCTGTTTCGCAATCTGCAACAAACAAAGCGGTATAAGGTAATCTTTGTCGTATTAAATTGATAGCAAATTCAGTTCCCCTTTTTAAAGAATTTTCTGTATAAAACAGTTGATAAGTATACTGAGAAGTAGGTAATTCATCTAGGTATGATTTGAAACCGCGAATACGGTCTTCTTGAGCTGTGGAACCTTTGTAAGTTGCAATGTATGCAATTCTGTGATGACCATTGGCAATTAAATGTTGTGCAGCAATATGTCCACCTTTGAAATTATCTATACAAACAGTATGACCTTCGAAAGAATGGATATACCTATTTACGAAGATTACAGGAGTATTGATACGACGCAATAAGGAAGATAAAGAAGATCTTTCCATAGCGGTAACAAAAAATATACCCAAATAGTTGTTTGCATCAGCCTGTTCAATCATTCGTTCTTCTAGCATTTCATCATAGTTACTGTTACAAATAACAGGGAGTATACCCAATGAAATCAAACGATCGGAGATTCCTCTAATAACGTGAGCATAAAAATTATTTGAAATATCACCAGCAATAATGAGTGCATATTTGAGATTCTTTGAAATTTTGTTAGGAAAGTGCTCTATAGGTGGTATGCCCAAATCCAACATAGCTTGTTGAATTTTTGCCAAAGTTTTCGGTGAAATATTAGCATTTTGTGTAAAAGCTCTAGATACGGTTGCCCTTGAAACACCTGCTTTTTCTGCAATCATCTTTTGATCAATCATCATAAACCTCCAAAGTTTGATATGACATAATCATAACATAAATTTACAAAAACACAATACAATTTCATAAAAATGAAATCAGTTACAAATTTTAATTAAATTATGAAATTATGTTGAAATTTAAATTGAATATGTTATTATTTAAGTATAAATTGCACAAGAAATATTAAGAGAGGCAATGAGGAGGAGTTTCCATGAATCATCTAGATAAGATTCAAAAAAAGCTGAAAGATCAGGATTTGTGCTTTGGTACACATTGTTCGAATACGGAGTTGGAATTTTATGAAATGTGTGGCTATTTAGGTTATGACTATGTTTGGATTGACAGTGAACATGCTTCAGTTACGTTTCCTATGTTAAAAAACGCAATTATTGCAACGAATGCTGGAGGAGCAAGTGCTTTTGTTCGTATACCAGATCATCAGATGTGTCATGCTAAGCCGGTACTTGAGTGTGGGCCAGATGGTATTATTTTCCCTATGGTTAATACAGCAGATGAAGCGCGACAGTGTGTTTCCATCTGTACTTATCCACCAGAAGGAACTCGAGGATTTGGACCATTGCGTGCGTTGGATTATGGTACTTTGTCTTTATCTGAATATGTTGAGATTGCAGATGACCGTTTATTAAAATTAATGCAGTGTGAACATGTAGAAGCTGTTAAAAATTTAGATAGTATTCTAGAGGTAGAGGGTGTAGATGGAATTATCTGTGGACCAATGGATCTCGCAGCATCTATTGGGAAAATGTGTGATTACTATGAGCCTGAAGTTATGGATTTGATGCAACAGATTATTGACAAATGTAAAGCACATAATAAACCTTTCGGGCTATCTATCGGTAACGATATGAAATTGGTAGAATTTTGGATTCAGCAGGGGGCTAGTTTCCTTTCTATGGGTACACCAATAGATTATTTTCGCGAAATGAGTAAAGAGGTGATTGTACAAGCGAGAAAATTAAAAGAAAAATAGACTCTAGGAATGAGATGAATCTAATTCTAGGTAACTTGAAAATTGAATAATCAGTAAAAGTATCTTTGTATTTATAGTGACCAGTGTATGTTTTCTTGAGAAAGCCTTGGAGTATAAGGGCTAGAAATTCCCAGAATTTATAAAATACAAAAGGAGGAGTTTAAGTGAACAGTAAGAGTGATATGCTGTTAGACAAAGTTATTCCAAATGTGAAAAAAGTTACAGAAACAGTAATTGATTGGTTGGCAGTTACATTGATGCTTATGATTTTTTTCCTAGGATTAGCACAGGTTATTTGGCGTTGGGTATTAAATGATCCAATTACATGGTCAGAAGAGTTGATACAGTTAACTTATGTATGGATTTGCTATTTAGGATGGTCTCTTGCAAGTCGTAAGGATTCGCATATTCGTATTACTGCATTAATGAATGCTCTACCAAAACAAGGACAAAAATATTTACAGATTTCATGTAATTTATTGGTTATTTTATTTTCTGTATTAATGGTTACATATGGCATTAATCTTATTGGAGTGGGTGCAAAACGTACAGCAGTTTCTATGACTTGGTTAAATTATGCCACAGTTTATGTAATGGGACCGATTATGAATGCAGTTATTATTTGCTACCAGATTGCTGGAATTATTGAAATATGGAAAAAAGGTCCTAGAAATTATGCGGATGTAGATGGAGGAGAAGAAGCATGAGTGAAATTGCAATAGTACTTATTTTATTTATTATTTTATTGTTTACCGGTCTTCCCTTATATGTAAATCTTGGACTTAGTTCGTTTCTATATATGTTTCTGACGGGTGAAAACTTAATGATTGTTGTTCAGCGTATTACTCAAGGAGCCAATTCCTTTACAATGATTGCAGCACCATTCTTCATATTAATGGGGAATTTGATGAATACGGCAGGTATTACACACAAAATGTTCAACTTTTCTAATATCATTACAGGAACAGTGCCAGGTGGTATGGCACATGCGAACATTATTGGTTCTGCAATGTTTGCTGGTATGTCTGGAACAGCTGTTGCAGATGCCGGTGGTTTAGGAAATATCGAGATCGAAGCTATGCGTTCACAAGGATATGAACCAGAATTTGCGTGTGCATGTACTGCTGCATCTTCTGTTTTAGGCCCAATCATTCCACCGAGTTTACCAATGGTTATCTTGTGTGTTACTGTTGGTGCTTCCATTGGACGTACCTTTGTAGGGGGGGTAGTTCCAGGGTTATTAATGACAATCTCTATGTGTGCGTTAGTTGCATACTATTCAATTAAACGTAATTATCCACGTAATCCAAAACCAACCTTGAAAACGCTTTGGATTGCTTTTAAAGAAGCTTTTTGGGCGTTATTATCTCCACTGATTCTTTTTGGTGCTATTTACACAGGAATCGTAACTACAACAGAAGCTGCGATTATTGCTGCAGCATATTCTATGATTTGTGGACTTGTTGCTTATCGTGATTTAAAGCTGAAAGATATACCTAAAGTCATGTTAGAAACAGTAGAAACTACAGGGGTTGTATTATCTATTGTAATGGTTGCAGGTATTTTTGGTTATATCTTAACAATTGCTCAGATTCCACAGCAGATCATGTTAATGCTTACTGCAATTACAAATAAGACTTTGTTCTTAATTGTAGTAAATTTATTCTTATTATTTATTGGTTGTTTTATGGAAGGTACAGCAGCAATTTTGATTTTAGGTCCAATCCTTATCCCAGCGATGCAGGCAATGGGCGTTGGTGAAACTCAGGCTTGTATGATTATGATCTTGAACTTGATGATTGGAGTTATTACCCCTCCTGTTGGCGTTGTATTGTACGTAGTATCTAACGTATCTAAGGTATCGGTAAATAAGGTTATCAAATCTACAGTTCCATTCTTAATTCCGTTAGGAATTGTACTTTTACTGGTTACATTTGTACCACAAGTTACAGAATTCTTACCAAATTTAATTTATGGTGAAATGTAAAAATATGTAATAATTCTTAAGGGGATTTGTAGTATAACTTAGAAATAAACGGCATTGGCCGGTTATAAAATATTAATTTTACTAAATGGAGGAAGAAAAAATGAAAAAAATAGTTGGAATGTTATTAGCTATGACAATGGTATTCTCATTGGTTGCTTGTGGTGGTACAGGTGGTAAAAATGAAAAAACTGATGTAGCTCCTGAAGCAAGTGCAGCTGCAGAAAAAGCACCTGAAGAAAAAGCACCTGTGAAGAAACAACAGTTAAAATGGGGATCTGTACACCCAGAAACACAGGTTGTAACTCAGATGATGATGAAAGCAATTGAAGAAATCAATGCAAATGCAGAAGGAATTGAAATAGTTGGATATCCCAATGGTGCATTAGGTACTTCTGCTGACTTAGTAGAAGGAGTTCAGGAAGGTATGGTTGATATCATTACTGAAGGACCTGCACAGTTTAGTTCATGGATTCCAAAGGCAAGCCAGGTTGAGGCTCCTTATTTATGGAAGAGTGTAGAACATATGCAGACTGCATTAAATGGTGAATACAAAGACACCCTTAACAAATTATTTACAAATGTTAATACACGTATTTTAGGTACTTTCTATTATGGAACACGTCAGTTAACAACAAATAAACCAGTTAGCACATTAGCAGACTTAGCAGGTATGAAGATTCGTGTACCTCAGGCTGAAATGTACATTAAAATGGTTGAATCTTGGGGCGCAGCAGCAGCTCCTATGAACATCAATGACTTATACCTTGCACTTCAGACAGGTACAGTTGATGCACAGGAAAACCCATTAACAACATACCAGAGCTTTAAATTCAACGAAGTTGTTAAAAACATTATTCTTACAGACCATATCATCTGTCCTAATATGATCTTTATTAACAATGAAACTTGGGAATCTTTATCAGATCATGATAAAGAAGTTGTACAAACTGCTATTAACAGTGCAGTTGCATGGCAGGACGAACAGATTATTACAGCTGAGGAATCTTTAGTTGATGAACTTAAAGCACAGGGTTGTGAAATTATTGTTCCTGACAATACAATTCGCGAAGCAACAATTCCATATATCCAGCCTTTAGTTGAAGATTGGGATTTAATCCAGTCTATGGGTGAATAATGTATTCTATAGTTCGTGAAACTTGGAATAGAACAAAGTAATATGAACTTGCCGGATACGTAGTTGTCTGGCAAGTGTTTTTTATAAAGGAGAAAATCAAATGAATCCATTTAAGAAAAAACTTCTCGAAGGAGAAAAGTTAATTGGGTATGAGGTGGATCTCTGCGATCCTTGTATTTCTGAAATGGTAGCACAAGCAGGATTTGATTATATTTGGATAGATACAGAGCATTCGGCAATGGATTATCATACTCTTTTAATGCATATTATTGCATGTAAGGCAGGTGGAGCAGCATCTGTAGTAAGGATTCCATGGAATGAGCCATACCTTGCAAAAAGAGTTTTGGAAATGGGACCAGATGCCATTATATTTCCAATGATTAATAGTTCTGAAGAAGCCCAAAAAGCTATGGATGCTTGTATTTATCCTACGAGTGGAAAAAGA
The DNA here is from genome assembly GCA_023412455.1 of Bacillota bacterium. GTDB lineage: Bacteria > Bacillota > Clostridia > Lachnospirales > Cellulosilyticaceae > Sporanaerobium. Next base: position 3,155 of record JAEYNQ010000324.1, on the reverse strand, counting down.
GGATTTGGTCCTAGACGTGCTTGTAAATATTGCTCAGAAGATTTGTTTAAATATATTGAGGAAGCTCCAGATAGAATGGTTCGTATGATTCAAATTGAGCATCCAGATGCTGTAAAAAATTTAGACGAAATTTTAAAAGTACAATATGTAGATGCGTTGATTATTGGACCTTGTGATTTGTCTGGTCCTTTGGGACACTTAAATGAAATTTTTCATCCAGAAGTGCTTGCATTAATTGATGAAACAATTAGAAAATGCAAAGAAGCAGGAAAAGCTGTGGGTATGGCAGTTGGTGCAAATACAGAAGAAGATGTTAAGTTTTGGATGGAAAGAGGAATTCAATTCATTTCAGCAGGTAGCGATCTGAGCTCAATCTCTCATGCAGCGCGTAAGCAATGTGAAATGATGAGTGGAGTAGTTAAGAAAGGGAAAACCAATGAGTAATTAAATATTTCTAGGTGGCGTTTGGCCCGTAATGCTAACACCATTTACCAATGTTGGGGAAGTGGATTATCATGCATTGAATAGTTGGTAGATGGGTATATTGCAAGGGGATGTGATGGATTATTTGCAGTATGTCAGTTTAGATTAGTGGGCGAAAGGTAGATAAGATCTCGAAGACCTAATAAAGCAGCTAGATTTTTAGCTGTTTGGAGTTTCCTTCCAGATAAACGATAAAATATAAGACAGCTTCTGCCATGAGCAGAGGCTGTTTTTTGTCCTTTAAGTGGTTCAAATGACATAATACTCTCCTTTAGCTCGTTATATTAAGTTAAAAAGCTTCTATAAAATAAGGTTATAGATGACTTTACATTACCTACAAAGACGATAGGAGTTAGAGATGAAAATAGAAATCATTTGTGTAGGTAAACTCAAAGAAAAGTACCTAGTACAAGCCATAGAAGAATACACCAAACGCCTAAGCCGTTACTGCAAACTATCCATTATAGAACTATCCGACGAAAAGACCCCTGACAATGCTTCCGAAAAAGAGGAGTTACAAATCAAAGAAAAAGAAGGAGAAAAAATCTTTTCTAAAATAAGTGAGAGTGCCTATGTGGTTGCCCTAGACCTCCAAGGCAAGATGCTTTCCTCCCAAGAATTAGCCACCTTCCTAGCAGACTGTGGAGTCCGTGGCAATAGCCACCTCATCTTCATAATCGGAGGATCATTAGGACTATCAAGTAGTGTCTTACAAAGAGCCAACTGCAAACTATGCTTCTCAAAGATGACCTTCCCCCACCAACTTTTTAGAGTCATGCTCCTAGAGCAAATTTACAGAGGATTTAGGATTAATAATAATGAACCATATCACAAGTAAGTGAAAGAATAGAAGTAGATATACTTTTGCGATTTAAAATAGCTATATTATAGGGGTTTTTGACTATGTTAGCAGGTTTAATAATCATAATATAATAACCATGAAAAGGTAAAACGATAGTTGATAAGGATAATAGTTGGTGATAGGATATAGTTTATAGTATTAACGGATAATTAGTATTAGTATTGGAGATTATAATTATAAAATGAGGTGAGAACTATGGATTTTATGATGAACATAAGAAACAATACGAATGCTTTGCACTTAGCATCTGAAAAAAGTGGGTTTATTAAGAGATTGATTGAAGGTAAAGCAAGTAAAGAAGGCTATATTGAATATCTCTTTAATTTACATGCTATGTATAAAGCTATAGAGGATTCTCTCGATAAGCACTTAAACCATGAAAGTATTAAAAACTTTGCTACGAAAGAGCTGTATAGAGCCGAATTAATAAAAAAGGACTTAGAAATTCTGGCTGGAGATCAACTATCAGAAATGAAGTTGTTGCCTTCTACAGAAGCATGTGTAGCGAGAATACACGAGGTAGATGAAGAACACTCCGAGTTGATTGTAACTTATGCTTATGTGAGATTTATTGCAGATTTATTTGGTGGTAGGATGTTCCCGGAAGTACTAACGAGAAGTTATGATATTCCTACAGATGCACTAAACTATTATTCGCAACCCAACATTGGAGATATCAGGGACTATGTGATGGGATATCATAGAAACTTCGAGAAATTAAATTTATCCGAACAGATGCAAAATCTATTTGCTATAGAAATAAGCAATGTCTACATTTATAATATGGCTATTTCAAATGAGTTGGATGCAAAACTATATCTTCATAAGTAAAATATTGAGTAAGTAAATGGTGATAACTGTAAAGCTTAATGTATGGTTTAATGAAAAGCTCTTGATTTCAAGGGCTTTTTTTATCTTGTAGGAAACTTCGTATTCTACACTTTCACTACTTCGCGAACCAATACGTGTTCTATGGACACTTTTGTTCTGCTAAAAAATGTACATGAAATCAGCTTTCACAAGCTATAATGAAAATCTAGTATCTAAATGGTAATTCATAAATAATAGTTAAATATAAAGCAAATAAGATATGCTTAAGTGGATAACTTGGGAATTATTATGTTCTTCTAAAAAAGTTCTGGGGATACTTTGGGAGAAAAATAATAGCTAACTATCCATTTTTATGATTGAATAAAGGAATAGAACTAAAGTTATACTAGAAATTGGAGTGAATGTTGTTGAGATAGGTTATAAAGAGTTATAAAGAAAAGGGGTGCATTAAATGAATATAAAAGCTGCTTATATGGTGCCACATCCTCCACTTATTGTTCCAGCTGTAGGAAATGGACAGGAGAAAGAAATTGAGGCAACCATAGAAAGCTATAAAAAGGTAGCAGAGGAAATAAAGGCATTAAAACCAGATACTATAGTCATCGTTTCACCACATAGCGTCATGTATGCGGATTATTTTCATATTTCACCTGGAAGTAGTGCAGAAGGGAATTTTGGTAATTTTAGAGCACCGCAGGTGTCTTTTAAGATTGAGTATGATAAGAAGTTCGCAGATCATTTAACAACGTTAGCAGAGAGAAATGAGATGGCAGCTGGATTTTTAGGAGAAAGGGATCCAAGCCTTGATCATGGCACTATGGTACCCCTTTATTTTATAAAAGAAGCTTATGGTGAAAATTTTTCAAGTAAAGTTGTACGAATTGGATTGTCTGGTCTTTCATTTGAAGCCCATTATAAGCTAGGACAATTAATTCAGGAAACAGCTGTAGACTTAGGGAGAAATATAATATTCATTGCC
>JAEYNQ010000315.1 GCA_023412455.1 Bacillota bacterium | reverse complement strand
GCTCCCACCTTTCCTAACTCGCTTAAAGCTACTGCTTATATACTCTTCTCTTTCTTTGCTTTTTCTTATCATTCTATCCCAAACCGTGTCCCTTCATACATTAAGTCTTTCTTAAGTACGCTTTTTTTATTATAACGAGGGTAAAGCTTATTGTAAAGACCTTTCAGTGTTTCTTTCTAGCTTCTTGTATTGAGTTCCATTTGATTAAAGATACTATTAGAGGCTAAGGCTATCCCTCCACCTATCAAAAGGTTCCAAAGAGCTACAATAAGTAAGGGTAAAAATACTGTCACTAGCTCCCCAGTTTGATTCACCATAAAGCCTACAATAACCCCACCTATTATACCTGGTGCAGAAAAGATGAGTCCTGCCATCAAAAATAAAATCATAAGTAATCCACTATTCGCTACTGTCCCAAATAGCCGTTGGGATAAAATATTAATGCTTATTAAAAGCACTTCAAAACTTACTTTGACCAACACACAAACCCAAATATAAAGTGAAGAGAGTCCTAGGAGTAAAACGCTAGGTGTATAGATCAATAAGGCCTCTAAAAAAGCTTTTAATAGCCCCTCTAGACAGGAAAAAATCATCTTTGCAAACCCACTTACAGGTATTAAGTAAATGTAGTGATAGCGTAATTCACCACTCCATCTCGTATTAGCAGATAGCAAAAGCTGCATATAAGTCATTATACCCACTAGCATAAGAAGTGATCCTAATTTAGGAATATCTTCTATTCTATTCAAGAAAAAGGCTCCTCCTATAACTAGCGCTATTTCAATAAGGGAACCTATCCCTAAAACAAATCGTCTTTGTCTGGTACTTTCTAACATCTGCTTAAAAAATAGCGTGCTTGCCCCTTGTCCTCTTTGAAGCCCAAATTTTTTTAGTTTTTCACTCTTGATTTTACTTCCTGTGTCTATATTTACCCTACCTGTCTTCATATCCTCCATCACAGCTTGGGTATATTCAGTCTGTGTCAACACATCTTCATAATAGTCTACACTACTCTTTATAATATAACCCCCTAGTAGAAGAAGTCCCCCTAGCAAAAGTAAGCTATAAATCAGCATGCTTCCTCCTTCTCCCACCAAATAACCATAAAGTATGCCCTTAATCCAGCCTATGTAAGGTAAGTAAGTCAGATACTCCAACCCATTTATAACGGCAGTAATAAAGTTTTCACCTCCTATAAGCTGGAAACTCATAATAAGTAAGGGCACTATAAGTAAGAGATAAAGAAGAGCATTGATTCCTTGCTTTCGTTTGGTATGAGATTGTGTGTACATGTAAATAGCCATACACAGAAGCTGGGTGATACAGAGCATCAAGAGATAAGCTAGGAAAATAGCTATACACTTTATGGGTTTTACCCCATAAACATTGTTGAGCAGAGGAATCTCATAGAAAATAAATAAGGATACCAAAACATTAGTTCCCATTTGTTTAATAAGACCATAAATGAGCACCTTTTTGGAATCAAAAGGGGCTGTAAAAAGTAAATTGACATCGGACATTTTAAAGAAAGTTGTTCCTTTGTCTAAGCCTATTTTTAAAGACGGCCACGCTACGAGCATAAAAAAGGCCATAATAATACATCCTAATTCCTCCATGGACCTTATCTGAGGGACTTCCGTTTGGGAATCCCTTCCCATAAAATTAGCAACAATAGTTAGTCCAAAAAAGAGCAAAATACATAAATAGCCTATTAATTTAGCTGGATTCTTCTTAAGGCCCTTTAGACTATTTTTAAGCTGAGTTTTTAATAAGTACCCAAAAGGCCCCATTAATCTGTCACCTCTCCTTCTGTTAGTCTAAAGAAGAGACTTTCCAAGGTTTCCCCCTCTTCTAGCTGTTTATCACGCTTGCGCGTAGCTACAAAGCTCCCTTCCTTCATAATATGAGCAATGTCCCAATAGCCCTCTACACTGTCTAGCATATGGGTGCTAATTAAGATGGCAGCACCTTGTTCTTTAAGCTCCTGCAGCATAGTCTTCAATTCTTTAATGGCATGAGGATCTAAGCCCACTAAAGGCTCATCAAAGACAATGACTTTTGGACGATGTAAAAGACCACAGCAAATACTTACCTTTTGTTGCATGCCCTTGGATAATTCACCCCCCAGTTTGGTACGCTTGTCCTCTAGTTCAAAACGTTGAAGAAGTTCGTCTCTATAGCCCTCCCAATCCTTTAGCTTATAGGCTCTAGCAATAAACTCTAAATGCTCTTCCACTGTCAACATAGGATATAAACAGGGCATCTCTGGGATATAGCCTAAGAGCTTTTTAGCCTCTATACTTTTATTTCCTTTTCCCTCAATGAGAATATGTCCCTCAAACCGTAAAAGACCTACTATACACTTAATAATGGTGGACTTACCTGCTCCATTAGGACCTAATAAAACAGCAATCTGTCCTTGTCCTACATTAAAATCTAAATCTTTATTCGCCATAACTTTTCCATATCTTTTTGTTACATGATTAACTTCTAACATCTTTGTCCCCTTACTCTCTTTTTATTGCTTCTAGAGATTATTCTCTTATTAATTCATTTTTACAACTTCCTTCATACTCATACTCCCATAGATTTCTAAGTCCATACTCCACCATATTGGCTACAGCTTCATCTGTATAAAAGCCTACATGGGGTGTATAAACCACCTGATCTTTTTTTAGGAGTGCCTTATAGATTTCATCTGAAGGTTCTTGCCCCTTTAAATCCTTACGAATAAAGAGCTCTTCTTTCTCATAGACATCAAAAGCTAAGCCACCTATTTGTTCACTTTCTAGCCCCTCTAGTATAGCCTCCCAATCAAAAAGTCCTCCTCTCGCTGTATTCACCAAATAAACCCCTTTTTTCATCAAATGGATGGTTTGACGATTAATGAAGTGGTAATTTTCTTCTGTGAGTGGACAGTGAAAGGAGATTAAATCACTTTGGGCTAAAAGCGTTGCAAAATCCACATATTCTGCTAGCTCTCCCACTTTTTCATTAGGATAAAGGTCATAAGCCAACACTTTAGCTCCTAAACCTCTGAAGGCCTTTAGTGTCTCATAACCAATCTTCCCTGTCCCCACAATGCCTACTTGCATCCTATTGATTTCCTTTCCTATAAGCCCTCCTAAGCGATAATTTTGCTGTCTCATACGTTTCCAGAGTACGTTGTAATGACGTAAAAGTGCAAGGGTAATCCCTATGGTATGTTCTGAAATAGCTTGAGGCGAATAACTGGGAACATTAGCCGATTTTAAACCTAAGCTTGCCATAGCTTGTAAATCTAAATGGTTGGTCCCTGCTGCCCTAGTCACCACATACTTAATGCCCATTTCTTTAAGCTGCTTTAAAATACTTTGATTAATATCACTAGCTGCCGCAATAAGCACCGCTTCACATCCCTTGGCCAATTCCACATTACTCTCTTTTAAATTCTCTTTACAAAATGTCAGTTCTTGCTTATATAGAGGAGCATAATGTCTAAAAAATGGTATTTCATCTTTCCTTGTACTATAAACAAATACCTTCATTACTTGTCTCCCTTCTTCGTCCTCATTTATCTGCCCATTTATAGCTCTTTCTTATTATAATAGCTTTCTTATTATTATAGCTTACTTCTCTTTTATTGAGTAGTTTGTTTTATTTGTTTATTTTTAAAATTTACTCTCCTTAATTTTTTACTTTTTAAATAGGACAGTAAGTTGTCAACTTACAAAGAGTATACTCTATATTAATAAAAGTTTATAATTGTCTTATAGTAGCTCATTAGGCTACTTAAGCTCCACAAACACCAAGAAAGGGGAATACGCATAATGGACTTTATTCCTGCAAAAACTTTAGTTAATCGTACCAAGGATTCTTCTTGGTTTGGAACAGATTATACCCTCAATATTTATAAAGGTTGTTGTCATGGCTGTATTTATTGTGACAGTCGCAGTGAATGCTATCATGTTGAAAATTTCGATACAGTAAGAGCCAAAGATCAGGCCCTTCTCCTCATTCGTGATGAACTCCGGCACAAGGTGAAGACGGGGGTGATTGGAACAGGTGCCATGAGTGACCCTTATAATCCTTTTGAAAAACAATATGCCCTCACACGGCATGCCCTAGAGCTTATAGATGCTTACTCTTTTGGTGTGGCTCTTGCCACAAAGAGTCCTCTCATTACCCGTGATATTGACCTCTTACAAAGTATTAAAGAACATTCCCCTGTCCTTTGCAAAATAACACTTACTACGTATGATGATGCTCTATCTCAAATTTTAGAGCCCCATGTGGCTCCTAGCAGTGAGCGTTTTGAAGCTCTTGAGAAGCTCTCACAAGCTAGCCTTTTTGTTGGCTTACTCATGATGCCTATTTTACCCTACATCAATGATACAGAAGAAAATATTCTTTCCATTATTCATGAGGCTAAAGCAAGAGGTGCAAAGTTTATTTACCCTTCTTTTGGTGTTACCTTACGAACGAATCAACGGGAATACTACTATTCCCAATTGGATAAGCATTTCCCTGGTTTAAAGGAGAAATATCGCAAAGCTTATGGCTCTCGCTATCACTGTAGTAGCCCACGGGCCAAAAAGCTCTCTACTGTTTTTGCTGAAGAATGTCATCGACTAGGCCTCCTCTACACCATGCCTCAAATTACTGCTTGGTATAAAAAGGGCTATTCTTCTGGTCAACTCTCTTTATTTTAGTCTTCTTCTCTTTCGTACTTTTATTAATGATTCTTTACCATGTAAAAAAGGATGTTACCTCCGTTCGACTTCTCGTACGGTGTAACATCCTTTTTATTGACTTCATGCTTCTAAGAAGATGTTGTATTCTTATAGGGCCACTTCTCATTAATATACTCTTTTAATTCACTAAGACTCTTTTGTACATTAGGCTTCTGAA
>JAEYNQ010000293.1 GCA_023412455.1 Bacillota bacterium | reverse complement strand
CTCATCATCTGCTTCAGAAAAATAGTCGTCAGCCACTTTACACTCATCCAGCTTAGATAGATCTTGAAATACTGCTACTACATATTTAGGATGAAATGTGATGATTCCCCTACATCCTTCTGAGTTATTCATACAATAGTTTATGCCATCCCATGAGTGTTCATAATTTAATTCTGGATATTTGCCAACCATAACTGCATGTGCAATGGCAGCTAAAATACACCCTTTATATAGCTCAACTGCATCAATATTTATTTTTATCATTTTTATTGTATCCTTTTTTAAAATTTATAATTTTCTAAATATAATTATAGCATAGAGCTATTTTTGGGCTCAATCTAGCCTTAATGCGATGACAGTTCTTGATGTGTAGGTATCTCATCAAAAAGTTTCTTTAATCCACAAAAATAAGCCACTCATAAATGAGTGGCTCTTATATACTTATTATATTGGTTCTAATTAAGCGCGAACTACATTAGCAGCTTGTGGTCCTCTGTTACCTTCAACGATATCGAAGTTAACTTCTTGACCTTCTTCTAATGTTTTGAATCCTTCGCCTTGGATAGCTGTGAAATGTACGAATACGTCATCTCCGCCTTCTCTTTCAATAAAACCAAAACCTTTTTCTGCATTAAACCATTTAACTTTACCTGTCATCTTAACAAGGCCTCCTTAAAAATCTTTTATTGCTAAAACACTGTTACGCAAAACGTATTCGGTCTTGCATTCCATTTGTTACAAGAGGCCTACCTATCGTTTTTGTTTCAATATTTTAACTTACAAGATAAGATTATCATAATTGGTGAAAAAAATCAAGGCAAATTACAGATATTTTCTTTAAAATCATTTATTTTTGACTATAACTTTTTATAATATTCTGACTAAATTCAGAGTTACTTTTGCTTTCTTTTTGTTTATTATTACACCATTTTATGCTTTTTAATTCTAATTTATTCCATGTATTCAATGAATTTACAAGTGGTTTATTCACCTCTAGTATGATAAAATATAACCTAATAATTAAGTCATTAAAAGGAGTTATTCATGAATAATGTAGATAAAGTTTATCTTGAAATGTGTCAAAGTATTTTAGATAAGGGAATTTTTAAAGAAGATCGTACAGGGGTAGGTACTTATAGCTTATTTGGTTATCAGCTGCGTTTTAACTTGAGTGAAGGTTTTCCCCTTCTTACAACCAAAAGAGTGCCTTTTAAACTCATCGCCAGTGAACTCCTTTGGTTCTTAAAAGGGGATACTAATTTACGCTATTTACTTCAAAATAACAATCATATTTGGGATGAATGGGGCTTCCAAAAATGGGTAACCTCCAAGGATTATAACGGACCTGATATGACTAACTTCGGTATTCGTAGTACTCAAGATGAAGCTTTCAATAAAATCTATCAAGAACAAATGAAATGGTATCAAGATAAAGTCTTAACGGACGATACCTTTGCTGAGGCTTATGGGGATTTAGGAAATGTCTACGGTAAGCAATGGCGTCACTGGGAAGGTGGTAATGGAAAGGTTTACGACCAAATCCAATGGGTTATTAACGAAATTAAGCATAATCCTAATTCTAGGCGGTTGCTGGTAAATGCTTGGGATGTCGCTTCTGTTTATGAAGGCCTCATGCAGCTTCCTCCTTGCCATTTTTGTTTTCAATTCTATGTTTTAGATGGAAAGCTGAGTTGTCTTTTTAATATGCGCTCGAATGATGTTTTCTTAGGACTGCCTTTTAATATTGCCTCCTATGCCCTTCTTACTCACCTTATCGCCCATGAATGTGACCTTGAAGTAGGTGATTTAGTTTATACTGGTGCAGATGTTCACCTCTATGCTAACCACCTGGAGCAAATAAAAGAGCAACTGGCAAGAACACCGCGCGAGCTTCCTACTTTAAAGCTTAATCCAGCCATCCGCTCTGTATTTGACTTTAATCTAGAAGATTTAGAGCTTGTAGGCTACAACCCCCACCCAGCCATTAAAGCACCTGTAGCAGTTTAAGTTTTGTTTTTATCATTTAGCTTATCTTAATAAGGAGGATACAAATGATTCATCTCATTGTGGCTACTAGCAAAAATAACCAAATAGGTATCAATAACCAGTTGCCTTGGCATATTCCTGAAGACTTAACCTACTTCAAAGAAATGACAAAGGGACATACCGTGCTTATGGGGCGAAAAACCTTTGAAAGTATAGGCAGACCCCTCCCCCATCGCCAAAATGTGGTCTTAACCCGTGATAAGCACTTTAATCCTACAGGCGTAACTGTTCTTCACAGTCTAGAGGAAGCCCTTGCCTTCTGTCAGGAGCAAGGCCTCGTCTTTATTATCGGAGGAGGAGAAATCTACAAAGCTTTTCTTCCCTATGCAACTAAGCTTTATATTACCCTCATAGATAAAGATATAGAAGGAGATACCTCTTTTTGCGATTATAAAGACTCCTTTAAATGTGTATCCCATGTTCCTGGCAAAACTCTGACCTCAGATGGCTATTCCTTTAGCTTTACTGTTTGGGAGCCTAAGTAATTTTCCTATTTCTATAATTTTTCTTCTATACAAGATAAAAAGAGTGTTGTAATGACGACTTATAAAATAAGTTTTCAGTCCAACACTCTTTTATTATTTACTTTTTCTTATTTACTAGCGTCTGTCTCTTCTTCCACCACGTTCGTTAGATGTGCCTCTACCTTGTTGTTTTTTGTTGGCTACTTCGAGATTAACTCTTCTACCTTTTAGTTCTTGGTCCACTAAATTAGACATAGCTTCTCCTAGGGCTACCTTTGGAATCTCAAAGAAAGAGAACTTATCTAAAAGATCGATACGGCCGATTTGCTTACCTGTTATGGTTGTATTAGAGGCTACAAACTTAACCAGTTCACTGGCTGTTAGGTAATCTTTTTTACCTACATTAATGAAAAGACGAACCATATTGCTTTCTGCATAAGAATCAAGATTATTCATACGGTTTCTGCCTGGTTCTTCAATGGTTACATCTTTAGAAGAACCCATTACTGTGTTTTTCATAGTCATTTTAAGGAAGGCTGCAGCCACTTCCACAGAAGTTGGGTAAGTTTCTTCTTCTAAATCATCTAATTCTTCAAGCATCTGTTCAATGTATTTCATATATTTATTTAACTTACCATCTTGAAGAATCTCTTTTACCTCTCCTAAAATACCTGATAATATGTTTTCTTCGATATCTTCAATAGTAGGTGGTTTCATCAGTTTTATTTTACATTTGGTATAACGTTGAATATCTCTTAACTTATTCATCTCTCTACCCGCTGCAAAGCTAAATGAAACGCCCTCGCGTTTTGCACGACCTGTTCTACCAATACGGTGAACATAATACTCTTCATCACTTGGAAGGTCATAGTTAAATACAGCATCTACATCATCTACATCTATCCCACGAGCCGCCACATCTGTAGCAATTAAAATATCTACAAAGCCATTTCTAAAACGGCTCATCACACTGTCTCTTTGAAGCTGCTTCATATCGCCATGTAAGGCTTCTGCACTGTAACCTCTTGCTTGAAGGTCTTTGCATAAGTCATCTACACGCTTTTTAGTATTACAAAATACTACAGAAAGTTTGAAATTATTAGCATCAATCAGACGTGCTAATACTTCTACTTTATTACTTTCCCTCACTTCTAAGTAAAATTGCTCTACTGTAGGTACTGTAAGGGCTTTATGCACCACATTAATTTTAACGGTATTGGTCTGATACTTGTCAGCAATATCTAAAATGGCTTTTGGAAGGGTAGCAGAAAAGAGAACAAACTGTCTTTTCTCTGGTACACTTTCTAGAATAACATCAATATCTTCCCTAAAGCCCATGTTAAGCATTTCATCTGCTTCATCTAAGATAATCATATGAAGCTGGTCTAATCGCAGCGTCTTGCGACGTAAATGATCCATTATACGTCCAGGTGTTCCTATAATAATTTGTGGTCTTTTCTTCAGGCCTGTAATCTGTCTTTCAATTTGTTGACCCCCATAAATGGGTAAAGAACGCACCCCTTCCTTATATTTGGTAAGGGCTTTTAATTCTTCTGTCGTCTGAATAACAAGCTCACGTGTTGGACAAAGAATCAATACTTGTACATGATCCTTATTTACATCAATTCCTTCAATAGCCGGTATCCCAAAGGCACATGTTTTTCCCGTTCCAGTGGGTGCCTGTGCAATAACATCCTTACCTTGTAAAATAACCGGAATAGCTTTTGTTTGAATGGGGGTAGCTTCTTCAAACCCCATATCTTGAACTGCTTTTTTAATTTCTTCTGATACTTCTAGTTGGTTAAATAGTAAACTTTCTATAATTATTACCTCTACAATCTATTTTGAATTTATAAGTGAAACATCGTTCTCCGCTTACATCAATACACTACATCATACTACATTTAGACAAAAATCACAAGAAGTAATGTTAGGAAAAGACTTATTGAATTTTTGCATTTATAAATCTTTCAAGGATTTTGCCTTAAAAAACGAAAAAAGCCAAGAAGCCCATACTTATAGTATGTAACCTCTTGAGCTTTTTTATGCGCTACGCTTCATTTATCTCACTTGATTATCAAGCATTCCTTTCAAGCCTTTGTCTACTCTCTATTTGAACCTACTTTTTATAAGGTGCTGAAGCTACAATTGCCTTATCATATCTAGCCACTTGCTTCACAATAACTTCTCCAGTAGAGTCTTTTACATTATGGGCAAGCAACTTGGTGTCATCTACAAATTCTGTCTCTACTCTTTTATTATTTATAAAGACATGACTGCTTGCTGTAAAGTTTTTCCCCGTTATTACGGCATCTGTTCCTTGGTAATGAACCTCATGAATTTCAACAGGTTCCAAACCAATCTGGATGATTGTGGGGCTAAGGGGCATTTCTTTGTTAACAATATACTTTTTACCAAAAAGCATATCATACTGAAGCATTTTTAATTTGGTCTGATAGTCTTCTTCCTTTGTATAGCTATTGTGGAAGTCGCTCATAATGCCTCCCCTCATCCCTAACAGGTTAAGGACTCGTGTATAAAGTTCATAGGCCTCCAAATCATTGTTTTGCGTTGTTTCAATCTTATTTTGATTATCAATAATATAGTAAAAAGTCTGATAGCGCTCTTCTGCTGGAATGGTCTTTAAAACATCTAAGGTAGGATAATGATCCGGATACATAACTAAAAGCGTATCTTCTTCTAGACTATTTACATACTCTACAAGCTGCGCAAACACTTCATCTGCCCGATGTATACGGTCTACATAGATTTGAAGCTGGTCTAAGGCTTTTTGTTCATAATCTCCACTTACCTTGATAACCGTATCATTTTTTTCTGGGTCGTAATTATACTGATGGGCCCCATGGGTGCTGGCTGTAATGGTAAAGATAAAATCTTTTTCTGCTGTCTTTTCCAATGTTTTGTCTATGTAATCAATAAGGATGTCATCCTTTGGCCAGCCATTTTGCCTTTCAATAGGATACATGGTTTCCATTGTAATATACCGATCAAAGCCCAGGTTCTTGTAAACCGTATCTCTACTATAAAAGTTGCCAGCATAGTTATGAATACCAGTTGTACTATATCCCTTTTCCTTTAAGACATAGGCTATGGTTTCTACCGGTCCTAGAGAAGTGAGTCCACTGGTATAAGGGATTTCTCCAGGGGCAAGATAATTCATATTAATCCCAGCTAATACTTCAAACTCTGTACGGGCTGTCCCTCCACCTATAGTAGGTACTTGAAGTTTGCCACTGTAATGCTCGGTCAGATATCTACGTATATTAGGAATAGGATCACCCGAAAGTTCTACCTTAGGAATAGTAAAGGGATCTATAACAGCTTCTATCTGTACAAATACAATATTAGGCGTCCTCTCATCTTCTTTCTCTGGTATGGCTTGTAAGGTGTCTTGAATAATCTTCATTTCCTTTTGGGAATAGCCCTCTGGCTTCTTTCTAAAAGTCGCTAAAAAGGAATCGGAGAAGGACCAAGCAAAGCCATTACGTTTATAGGCTTCCATAGTATCCCATGGATTGCGCTCCATCCCGCCATTTTTCATAAGAAGTCCTCTGCCTGCAAGCCCAAGTATCAAAACAAAAGCTACAGCTAGCCCTCTTCTCATCCCACTTACCTTATATTTTTTAAAATGCACCCTATAGCAAATACTTAGAGCGATAAGTCCCACTACCAATAATAGAATCAGTTTAATAATCATTTTTTTGGTAATGTATTGGTCAGCAATAGACATGCCATCCCCAAAACAATACAAGTCCGCCCAAATAAAAGGAACACTTCTTACTTTGACTAAGATGTAGCTGGCACAGCTAGCTGCTACCCACGGAATGTTTAAAATAAGAGCGGCCATAGCTGTTCTCTTAAAAAATAAAGCGGGCGAAATGGTTATTAATAGGACCATATAATTGAGTACGGCGGTTTTAGGATAGGTCTTTATATAAGTAATGGAACCTTGTACCCCTCTACTAAGTATTTCTATTCCGAAGAAAATAAAGAAGGGGATGAGTATACAAATCCCTATATTAACGAATAATTTCTTATCATCTTCTTTCAAAAAAGTCTTTTTTGAAGAAGGGCGCTTTATTACCTGTCCTTCCACTAACTGTTTCTCCATATATTCCCACCTTTCCGAAAGCATGTTATTAGCTTACCTTCGTATTCTAAATGCTTCTGAAGCCACTATTACCTTATCATTTCTTCCCAATTGTTTAACTACAATAGGCTTGTTTTCTTCTTTATTTACCTTCCCGATAAGTTCATTTTCGCTCACAAATTGAGTGTCTATCAACTTGTCTCCTAAGTAGATATGGCTACTATCTGTAAACCCTTTTCCATAGATGATTACTTTATCCTCTTCATAAGTAACGTCTTCTATTTCTACCTTTTCTAGTCCTAGTTGAATAATTGTTGGTTCATACAGCTCTTGTCTATTGGTACTATATTTTTTTCCAAAGAGCATATCATATTGAAGAAGCTCCATTTTAGCTAAATAATCTGCCTCTTCTCTATAAGAACTATGGAACCTATTCATCATACCACCTGATAAATCTATGAGCTCTAACATCTCTGTCCCTAATTGGTAAGCTTCTATATCATGATGTTGTCTTTTCACAATATTATTCATATTACTCATAATGAAATAAGGGGGCTGGTACTTTTCCTCATTGGAAACATCCTCTAGTACATCTAACGCTGGATAATGGTCTGAATAAACAACCAGTATGGTTTCTTCAGTGAGGGAATCGATATACTCTGCCAATTCCCCTATGAAAGCATCGGTACCGCCTAAACGGTCTACATAGTTTTGTAATTGATCTACTGCTCTTTTTTCATAAGCTGTACTACTTACTTTTACTGGACTATTGCTTTTAGCTGAGTCATATTCATAATTATAAGGACCATGGGTTTCTACACTTATTGTAAAGATAAAATCTTGCTCCTTGGTACTTTCTAGAGCACGTTTAACATATTCTACAAGGACATTATCTTTAGGATAATCTTTGCTTCTATCTACATTGTTCATGGTTTCCATAGATATAAATTTATCAAACCCAAGATTTTTAAAAGCTGTATGTCGGCTGTAGAAGTTGCCTTCAAAGTTATGGATAGCTGTGGTGGCATAGCCTTTATTCTTAAAGGCATAAGCTAGTGTTTCTACAGTTCCTTTATTAATCATGCCACTATTATAGGGAATCTCCCCTGGAGATAAGTAATCCATATTAATACCTGCTAGCACTTCAAACTCTGTTCGTGCTGTCCCTCCTCCTAATGTAGGAACTTGAATACGTCCACTATAGGTAGAACTCAAATATTTTCTTAAATTTGGGATAGGGTCACTGGAATAACTGACATTCTCTATAGTTGTGGGGTCAAAAACCCCTTCTATCTGTACCATAACAATATTAGGTTGATCTTCTTTATCTACAACCTCTTCATTCATGCCGTCCATAATGTCTTGAATCGCTTCTTCCGAATACTGCTCTGGTGCTTTTCTAAAGGTAGCTAAGAAGGATTGAGCAAAAGAGTACATAAATCCATTACGATTATAAGACTGCATGGTATCCCACTCAATCACTTGAATAACCCCTTGATGACTAAGATAATTCATCCCACCTATTCCTACTACTATAAGGAGAAAAAAACCTACTATTTTTTTACTCCAATGCACTTTGTATTTTTTATATGTAAGCTTTGAAAATATAAAAAACCCAATAGTTCCTAAAATAATAAGTAGCAACAACCTTATAATAATAGCCTTAGATAAATACTGACTAGCAATAGATAGGCCATCACCTGCAGAGTATAAATCTGCCCATATAAAGGGAACTCCTCTGACTTTTGAAAGAACATAACTTACAAAAGCAGCTACTGCCCATATAATCTCACAACAAGCTGCTACAAGATGGGCCCTTTTAGCAAATATTGCCGGGGAAATAAAGACCATTAACAAAAAGCCATTCATAAGAAAAGCTTTGGGATATTCTTTTATAAAGCCCTCCGCACTACTATAGCCCCTTGCAATAAACTCTATTCCAAATGCTCCTATAAAAGCCATTGCAAGACAAATCAATAGGTTAATGCCTAACTTTCCTGTATCCTTTGTATTTCTATCTATTCTAAAATCAGAACGACTTTTAATTTTAATACCTAAATTACTACCTGCCATTTTTCCCTTCCTTCTTTCACTCTTTTTATTAGTAGGAGCGATTTCTCTCTTTCTCCCCTTCTATATACTACATCTGATTGATTATACCCCTTATCCCTATTATTTACAATGATTTCTCAGAATTAATGTCTATCTAATGGTAGGAATATTTATTTTACTTTTCGCCTTTGTCAGCTTGCTGGCATTGTGATCACTTGCTTCTTATTTTCAATAAATTACCTTAATTTTCAAAAAATATATTCTAAAAAGCCTTCTTTTTTTGCTATACTAAACAAAAGGATGGAGGCGTTTATAGTGAGTATCACCGTAGCTGATTTACTTAAATTACCTTGTTTAAGGGAAGCCAGACTCGTAGCTGGTGAAAAAGGGCTTATTCGTATTGTGTCATCTATTTCTGTCTTAGAATATGCGGAAGTGACTTCACTCCATGATGCTCTCTTTAAAAATAATGCGTTTTATGGAAGCCATTTTCAAAGACCAGATGCTAGATACTCACTTCGTCAGTGAAATATTGGAACAGCTAATGCCATTGGCTCAGCTATCTCTAAAGTAAGTGGCACTTACGAAAAGCTTGTTTCTTATGATGAACTTCCTCGTGAAGAAGCCCTTGCAAAAGCCAAAGAAGAAGCCATTCAAATGGCTGTTGAGGCAGGTGCTATTAAAGAGACTGTAGAAATTATCGATGTAGAGGATACCCCTCTTGCCTACTATCCTGACAATACCAGTCGTGTCAAAATAAAAGCTGCTGGTGAACTAGCTTAGCCTCCTTGCTTTTTAGCTTATATTCATAAATAAAGCTAATCTTGTAAATATAATAAATTCTAAATCTAATAAAAATTCTCTTCCTCTTTACCTAAAAAGAGAATTTTTAAATCCATAAGGAGCGAAAATAGAAATGAGTATCTCTGAAATTGAAGACCGAAGAAGTATCCGTAAGTTTAAAGCTTTACCCGTAGAAACAGAAAAACTTGAAGCCATTTTACAAGCCGCCTTAAAAGCTCCTTCAGGTAAAAATAAGCAACCTTGGAAATATGTCGTTCTCACAGGTGAACGCAAAAATGAGATGGTAGGGGTCATGCTTCAAGGCATTGAGCAAATAGAAAAAAGTCTCTTTGGAAAGAAAATAGTTGGACTTGCTGATGCCAAGAATACCGCTAAAATTATGAAGGAAGCTCCTGTTGTTATTATGGTGTTAGACCGCTTCAGCAAGAATCTTTTTAAGATGATGCTTCCCACCGATAAGATTGCTGCTACCATCAATGCCCTATCTATAGGAGCCTCCATTCAAAATCTACTTTTAGAAGCACAAGCTCTTGGCCTTGGTACACTCTGGATTGGTAATACCTTCTTTGCATATGACTCTCTTATGAAGTGGTTGAACACAAAGCATTCCTTAGTAAGTGCTATAGCTGTTGGGTATCCTAATCAAACGCCCTTACCACGGCCTCGCAAGGAATTTGATGAAATGATAACGTTTTATTAAATGGATAGTTTCGGGTAAGTAAAAGGAGGCCTTTCTTGATTAAGAAAGGGTTCTTCTGTTGCTGATGCATACAGTGCCTATCCTACACATTGCTGACAGTGTTTACTATCTGTTTTGAGTTCTTCGCCGTCGGTAATAATTTATTTGCATTATTTTGTAAGCTGTCAAGAGTGGCGAACCTCTTCAGAAAAATACCTTTTAAGGGTTATTATTAACAGATTATTTTACACTACCTTGTCCTAGTCCTATAAAATATAGCTTATAAATGAGCCATTAATATTCATAATTATCTTTCAATATTATGTTAATATGAATTAATAAATTAATATTAACATTTCTGAATTTTAGCTGTATAATAGTCAGATACATGATAATGACAATAGAAAGTTAGGTAAACTTAATGACAAAAAAATCTTATGAAATAGACATGTGTAACGGACCTTTATTAAGTAAAATTTTAATCTTCTCCATCCCTTTAATGCTGTCGGGTATTTTGCAGCTTCTCTTCAATGCCGCTGATATTATTGTTGTAGGCCATTACTCTGGGAGTCATGCTTTGGCTGCTGTAGGTTCTACTAGTTCCCTTATTAACTTACTGGTCAATGTTTTTATAGGGCTTTCTATCGGCTCCAATGTCCTTATTGCCCATTTTTATGGCGCCGGTCAAGATCAAGAAGTAAGTGATACTCTACATACCTCGATTTTACTCAGTATACTTTGTGGCGTGATCCTCCTGATTATAGGGAGCTTATTAGCTAGACCTCTCCTCTTTCTCATGGGAACGCCTGAAGATGTATTGCCTGCTGCAACCCTTTATATGAAAATTTATTTTCTAGGCATGCCTGCTATGCTCCTCTATAACTTTGGAAGTGCTATTTTGCGTGCCATTGGTGATACGAAACGTCCTCTCTACTTCTTATTCTTAGCAGGTGTTGTAAACGTCGTACTTAACCTTTATTTTGTTATCACCTTAAATATGGGTGTAGCTGGTGTAGCCTTAGCTACCGTTATTTCTCAGTGTATTTCTGCTCTACTTATTGTATTGTGCCTCATGCATAACTCCGGAAGCTGTCGTTTGGTATTTTCTAAGCTTCACCTTCATCCCAATAAGCTAAAAAGTATTACCAAAATTGGTCTGCCTGCAGGTATACAAGGAGCTGTCTTTTCTCTCTCCAATGTGCTCATTCAGTCTTCTATTAACTCCTTTGGCTCCATTGCCATGGCTGGTAATACTGCAACCACCAACCTTGAAGGCTTTATCTATACCTCTATGAATGCATTTCAACAAACAGCTCTTAGCTTTACTAGTCAAAACTTAGGTGGTAAAAAAATAGCTCGTATTGGTAAAGTATTGGTTTTATGTTTAATATGTGTCACTATAGTAGGTGCTGGCATGAGCCTAAGCTCCCTTCTTATAGGCAAAGAACTTTTGAGTATTTATTCTAGCGATCCTGAAGTTATCCAATATGGTCTCCATCGTATGAATATTATCTTTACTACTTATTATCTTTGTGGAATTATGGACACTATAGTTGGTAGCATACGTGGTATGGGCTATTCCATGATGCCTACCCTTGTATCCCTATTGGGAGCATGTGGCTTACGTATTCTATGGATTTTCACTGTTTTTAAGTGGTATCAAACATTACCTTCCCTTTATGTTTCCTATCCTATTTCATGGGGGCTTACTGCCTTTATTCATCTCATTTTCTTTATTTGGTGTTATAGAAAGCTTCAAAGGGACCATCCTATTCTATAAACAAAAAACAGTTTAAAGAGGCAGTCACAAAATGTGACTGCCTCTTTTGGGGAAATTGTATTAATGACACACAAAACACTATAAAATTAAGATTTTCTCTTACGGGCTATAACAATACTTTGAATGACTAAGAACAAACAAAGCATAGCTGCAATGGTAATTCCGGTCCACCACGCCTGGTCGAGACCAGCTGAGGAGACAATATTTTGAATGGTACTTAAGGAAAGTGTACCAAAGAAGGTTCCAATAATATTACCTACACCACCTGTTAACATGGTTCCACCAATAATGGAGGAAGCAATGGCATTCATTTCCATTCCCATAGCATGAGAAGCTGAACCTGAACCTACATGCATGAAATAGACAAAACCACCAATTCCGGCTAAAAGTCCACAAATGAGGTGGGAAAGAAATCTTGTTCTCTTCACATTAATACCCAACATTAACGCACTTTGTTTGTTTCCACCCACTGCATAGAAGGAACGTCCAAGTTTTGTCCATCTTAAAATACAAAAAAGAATAATAACTGCCAAAAGTGCAACGATGACACCAATCTCTATGTAAGCATCCACATATTTACCCAGCTTGTTAACTGAGCCAAGTCCAGGTACTATAATACGGGCTTCTTTGAGTGCTACGAAGGCTTGATTTTTTACATTAAAAGGATTGGTATTTACGATGGTTGTCATTCCTCGCGCAAAGAACATACCTGCTAGAGAGACGATAAAGGGTTGAATATCTAAGTAAGCAACCAAAAGGCCTTGAACAACACCAAAAGCTAATCCTATTAAGATAGCAATAACCATTGCCATTAAAACATTACCCTCATGGAAATCCAAGTAAACAGCACAGCACATACTTACTAAAGCTGCCACACCACCTACAGAAATATCAATTCCACCTGTGATCATAACAAGGCTCATGCCACAAGACACAATAATTAAAGCGGCATTGGCATTTAAAATATTTAAAAATGTTTGTGGCTTTAAAAATCCTTTTCCTTGGAAGATAATAGCCCCAATGTACATTCCAAAAAACACTACAACAGTAATAAGCAAAAGAAGGTTTGTGTCGGTCATATTTTTTAGACTAAAGTTATTTTTGTTACCAACACGAGAGGGTTTTTCTAACATATTAAGCTACCTCCTTTGCACTATTATTTCTAAGCTTCATTTGTTTTACAATAGAAGAAAATTTGTCTCTTACAACAGGTGCACTAAAGATAACAAGGGCAATAACTACAACTGCCTTATAAGCAGGAAGTGCATCAGACTGTACGTTAAATTTGTAAAGGGTTGTTGTAAGGAACTGGATAACATAAGCACCTAAAATAGAAGCTGTCATATTAAACTTACCTCCACTTAAGGCATTACCTCCAAGGGCAACTGCTAAAATGGCATCCATTTCAATATCTTTAGCAATAACAGAGTAGTTAATAGAAGAAAGACGACTTACCTTTATTAAACCTGCAACAGCTACACAAAGGCCTAGAATAACAAAGGTTAAAAATTTGATAAAAGTAGGATTTAAACCATTTAACCGAGAAGAACTTTCATTAATACCAACAGCCTGAGTATATAACCCAAGGTTGGTAAACTTCAGCACAAGGGCCGTTATAATGACACAGGCCATGGCGATAAAAAATGGTGTTGGAATTGGAATTCCAGGAATAAATCCCCCATAGTAACTAAAGGTAGGATCACTAATGATAGGTAATTCATTATTGTTAATCCATGCTGCAATAGAACGACCTGCAGTAAATAAAATCAAAGTTGCAACCATAGGCTGTATTTTAAAATAAGCAACTAAAGTCCCATTAAATGCACCAAAAAGCATGCTTACCACACAAGCCACTAAAAAGGCTACAATAATAGGTGCCTGTAATACTTCTGGTCTTGAGTTGGTACCACATAAAACCCGTAAGATCACACTTCCAGCAATAGCCATCGTAGCACCCACACTAATATCCTGTCCTCCAGTAGCTGCTGTTACCAAAGTCATACCGATGGCTAAAATAGCTAACTCAGAACCGTAGTCTAAAATAGTCATCAAATAACCAGATAAAACAGGATTTCCTGCACTATTATATCCCAATGTAATTTTATAAAAAGAGGGATCAGCTATTAAGTTGAAAAGGGCTAAAATGAGTAGTGCTGCAATTGGAATAAATAATTGTTGTCTGAATAACTTACCAAAAACCTCAGATAGATTAAGTTGTTTTTTTTCTGTTTTCCCCATTACTTCTTTTCACCTCCAGCAATCGTACTCATAATCTTGTTTTGGGTCAAATCCTCTCCTGAAAGTTCACCTACAACTTTACGGTCACGCATAACAACAAGACGTGAGCAAGTACGAAGCATCTCATCTGTTTCAGATGAAATAAAAGTAACACTCATACCTTCTGCAGCAAGCTTAAGGACTAATTTTTGGATGTCAACCTTTGTCCCTACATCAATACCTCTGGTAGGTTCATCTAAAATCAAATATTCTGGATGAGTCAAGAGCCAACGGGCCAAAATACATTTTTGTTGATTGCCACCAGATAATGATTTGATAGGGGTATCTAGAGAGGCTGTTTTAATTCCTAAAAGTTTTATGTACTCCTCTGCAAACTTATTAGCTTGTGCTTTTGTAAAGGGTTTGAAGAAGCCTTTCATAACCTGCAAAGCCATAATAATATTTTCTCTTACAGAAAGATCTCCTATAATGCCATCCATCTTACGATCCTCTGGTAAATAAGCAATGCCATTTTTCATGGCATCAATGGGCTTAGAAATTTTTACTTGTTTGCCTTTTATCTTTACAGTTCCACCCATTACTCTATCCGCACCAAAAATAGCTCTTACACATTCACTTCTTCCAGAACCTAGAAGACCAGCAAAACCATTGACTTCACCTTTTTTAATATAAAACTCAAAAGGCTTGATGCCTGCATTACTCACTAGCTCTTTAGCTTCAAATACACTGTCTTCTGCGTCAGCTTTATTATATACTTCCAGTTGGCTACGAATATCAGACATATCATCTAATTCTTTTCCTAGCATTTTTGAAACAAGCTTTACTCTTGGAAGATCTTTGATTTCATATTCTCCTACAAGCTTACCATCCCTTAGGACTGTAATCTTATCACATACAGCATAGACTTGGTCTAAGAAATGGGTGACGAAGATAATTCCTACCCCTCGTTTTTTCAAATCTCGCATGAGGCCAAATAACTTCTCAACCTCCTGCTCATCTAAAGAAGAAGTAGGCTCATCTAAAATAAGCACCTTACACTCCATATCTATAGCCCTCGCAATGGCTACCATCTGTTGAACTGCTATGGAGCAACTCCCTAACTGTTGCGTTGACTTAGCAGGGATATCTAGTGATTGTAGTATTTTATCTGCCTGAGCATTGACCTTTTTCCAATTCTGATACATATTTTTTGTTCTACCAATATACATATTCTCAGCAACTGATAGGTTGGGACAAAGAGTGATTTCTTGGTAAACTGTGCTAATACCTAGATTTTGTGCATCCTGGGGCGAATGTATGGCTACGGCCTTATCTTCCCCTTTGATAAATATTTCACCTTCATCCTTGCTATAAACCCCTGTTAAAACCTTAATTAATGTTGATTTCCCTGCACCATTTTCACCCATTAATGCATGGATTTCACCTTCACATAAGGTAAAGTCCACTCCTTGTAGGGCACGTACGCCAGGAAATGATTTATTTATATTTCGCATTTTTAATAGTGTTTTATCCTTCACCTACGTATCCACTCCTTACTCCTATTTTTTATAAAAAATAGCGCGGAGCATGCGTACGATTATCCTTTACACAACACCGCGCTATTTTTAAATTCTAACTAAGCTAAAAGTAAACGAACTATTAGATACCGTATTTATCAACATCTTCTTGTGTAATTGTAGTAGCATCAAAACCTTTTTCATCCATAATGATAGTTTTTTGTGCTGGAGCGCCACCACCTTCAATTGTTGTGATGATCTCGTGAATGTAAGATGCTTGGAATGGATTACATTGTCCGTCATAATTCCAGTTTTTAGCTAATAATTCTTCTAATGCCCATTTATTGCAGTCAAATCCCATAATAATTACATCTTTACCTACGCCGTGAGAAATATTTGCTTTATCAAGAGCTGCTACAGCACCTTTTGCCATATCATCGTTTTCAGCATAGATAACGTTGAATTTCGCACCTGAGTCAATAACTGATTGTACGATTTGTTGTGCTTTTTCTGCATTCCATTCAGCTGTTTGTTGTGTAACAAGTTTCCAACCGTCAGATGCAACGGCATCATTCACTGCGCCTGTACGTCCTTGTTGAGCTGCAGAACCCATCACACCTTGAAGGTGAATAATGTTGTACTCGCTAAGTTTTTGACCTTTTAACCAATCAACTGCTGTTTGACCTTCTTTTGCCATGTCTGAAACAATAGATGCTTCATAAAGACTTGGGTCTGCATCGATTGTACGGTCAAATAAGATGACTCTGATCCCAGCATCTTGAGCATCTTTTAACACAGAGTCCCAACCTGCTGTATCTGCTGCTGATAATAGAAGATAGTCTACACCATCTTGAATGAATTTTTGAGCTGCTGTAATTTGCTCATCATTCTTTAAGCTGTAAGCAAAGAAAGGTTCATAACCATTTTCTTTTGTAAATGTTGCTTTCATATCTTTATCATTAGCTGTACGATAACCGGATTCATTGGGGTCATTGTTGATAATACCCACTTTAATTAAATCTCCTGAAGTAGTTTCAGCAGCCTTTTCTGGTTCTGCAGCTGGTTCTTCAGCTTTCTCAGTAGCTGGTGCTGCTTTTTCAGTTGCTGGTGCTGGTTCTTGAGTTTTAGCGCCACCACAGCCTACTAAACCTAATGCCATAGTTGCTGCTACAAGTGATACTAAAAGTTTCTTTTTCATTTTCATAATGTTTCCCCCTATAAAATAGTTATTAACTTCTATTTCTTTGATAATTCTATCTTATAGCAGTTTTTAAAAATATTGAATGCACATTAATTAGATTAAAGTTAATTTTTTTATCAATTAGGTTTAAAAAGTTAATTTTCTTACGATAAAAGTTGATTTTTATTTTATATGTCTTGCATTCATTTTAAATCAATTTATAAAGCCTTGCCTCATAAGCTCTTAATTTTATTTTATGGCTTGGCCCATGTGGTTCTACTTCATAATTACTTAAAAGCAACTGGTCAGACTGGACTAAGCTCTCCTCCACTTGGAAGCTCCTTTCTTCTGCACAAAGATTACACATAATAAGCATCTTTTCCTCTGATGTGGTTCGTGTGTAGACAAAGAGATCTTCATCCTCCTCTAATAAGAGCTTATAATAACCTTCTTCAAAAACAGGATCCCTCTTCTTTATTTTTATAAGTGCTTTATAGAAGTTTAATATGGAGTTAGGGTCCTTTTGCTGAGCCTCTACATTTATTTTTTTGTAGTTGGGGTTTACATTAAACCAAGGTGTGCCTGTGGTAAAACCTGCGGATGGTCCATCATTCCATTGCATAGGCGTACGGGAATTGTCTCTTGTGTCATTCCAAACAATCTCTAATGCTTCTTGAATCGTTTTCCCTTGCTGAAGAGCCTTTTTATAGGTGTTAATGGTTTGGATATCTTTGTAAGCCTCTATACTTGGCAAATGGATATTGGTCATACCAATCTCTTGCCCTTGGTAAATAAAAGGGGTTCCTTGCATTAAGAAATACATCATAGCTAGTGCTTTGCAACTTTCTGCCCAGTACGTATCCTCATCACCTAACCGAGAAACCACGCGTGGCAAATCATGATTTTCTATAAAAAGGGCATTCCATCCTTTGTTATACAGTGCCTCTTGCCACTTAGATAGGG
>JAEYNQ010000256.1 GCA_023412455.1 Bacillota bacterium | reverse complement strand
AAGCCAAGTCTGGAAGGGATAAACGCTGAAGGCATCTAAGCGTGAAGCCCCCCTCAAGATAAGACTTCCCATCCGAAAGGAGTAAGACCCCTTAGAGACTATGAGGTAGATAGGCTTAGGCTGTAAGCACAGTAATGTGTGTAGGTACTAAGTACTAACGGTTCGAGGGTTTGACCTATATAAAACGCATAAGCGTTTAGATAAACGGTTAAAGTAAAACATCGTAGTATTTGTTTTTGAAAGTATAAGAGATGATGAGGCACTCACAGAGTGTCTTTTTTTGTGTCTGAATAAGCAGGGTGTTTATGAGCCAGTAATGGAATGAGTTACTGTACCTTATCAAAGCCTAAGGGGCAAAAAGGGCTTTAATACCTTGAGGTTTTTTTTGATATATAGTATGATTCAAGATAGTGAGATAAAAAGAGAGCATTATTTTAGTAGAATTGAGGAAGATAAATGATTTATTTGGATTATGCAGCCAATACACCTGTGGAAGAGCAGGTATTAGAGCTTTTTAATAAAGTCAGTAAAACCTATATTGCCAATCCTAATTCTGTTCATTTATTAGGAAGACAAGCAAAGGAATATATGGATCATTTAACAGAAGAAATAGGTTCTTATTTTGGAGCTAAGGTTGAAGAGGTGATTTATACTTCAGGAGCCAGTGAGGCTAACAACTTAGCTATAAAAGGCATTGTTGGAGCTTATAAGGGTAAAGGAAAGCATATCATCTCTACACCCCTTGAGCATTCTTCAGTAGGGGCCACATTAGTAGCCTTAGAACAACAGGGTTATGAAGTGGATTATGTCCAACTATTAGAGGATGGTCGTGTAGACTTAGAGCATTTACAGGAATTATTACGTCCAGATACCTTACTGGTTTCTATTGGCTATGTAGATAGTGAATTGGGCATTAGGCAGCCTATAGAAGAAATAGGTAAACTCTTAAAGGCTTATCCCAATTGCCTCTTTCATACCGATGCCACGCAAGCAGTAGGTAAAATCCCTGTAGACTTTCAAGGGGTAGATTGTTTATCTTTTACACCTCATAAATTTTTTGGCTTGAATGGGTGTGGTGTTTTATTAAAGAAAGAACATATTATCTTGCAGCCCCTTATTCATGGAGGAGCCAGTACAACAGTGTATCGCAGTGGGACACCTGCCTTAGCCTTAGCTGCTTCTATTCAAAAAGCCCTTGAGCTAGCCTTAGGAGAGCTAGACACGCGACTTGAACGTGTAACAAGACTCAATAAGATGTTAAAAGAGGACCTTGAAAAGTATAAAAATGTACGAATTAATAGTACGATAGCCTCTATTCCTCATATCTTGAATGTAAGCGTCAAAGGGATAAAAGCAGAGGTGTTTCAAAGTGCCTTAGAAGAAGAAGGAATATGTTTGTCAACGAAGTCAGCTTGTTCCGTTAGCAATACGCCCTCCAGGCCTGTTATGGCCTTAACTAGGGATCGAAAAAATGCACTAGAATCCTGGCGCATCAGTCTGAGTCATTTAGTGACAGAGCAAGAGGTAGAGGGCTTTTTGCAAGCTTTTGATAGATGTTATAAGAGATTAGTAAAATAGAAGGATAAAAAAATTATGGATAAATCTAAAGAAAATTATAGAGATGAGCAAGTAGAAAATAGTCAAGACAATAAAAAAGAAAAAGCTCTCGAAAAATACCAAGAGATTGAGCGTAGTTTAATTAAGAAATTTAGAAAATCAATATGGAGCCAATTTATAAAAGGTGTTAGAGATTATGAATTAGTTAATGAGGGAGATAAAATAGCTGTATGTATTTCTGGAGGGAAGGACTCCATGCTTTTAGCAAAGTGTATGCAGGAGCTAAAAAAACATAAAAAGGTTCATTTTGAGTTAGAGTTTATTGTGATGGACCCAGGATATAATGAAATAAACCGTACACAACTTATAGAAAATGCCAAGCTTATGAATATCCCCATTCATATTTTTAACTCAGACATTTTTGATGTAGTAGCAGAGGTGGAGGAAACACCTTGTTATTTATGCGCAAGGATGAGAAGAGGCTACTTGTATAAAGAAGCAAAAGCTTTAGGTTGTAATAAAATTGCATTAGGCCATCATTTTGATGATGTGATTGAAACGATATTAATGGGTATGCTTTACGGAGCTCAAATTCAAACCATGATGCCTAAGTTACACAGCACGAATTTTGAGGGTATGGAACTGATTCGTCCCCTTTATATGGTAAGAGAAGAAGATATTGTGGCATGGAAAAATCATCATAACCTACAATTCTTACAATGTGCTTGCCGTTTTACAGAAGGCTGCTCGTTAGGGGATCATCAAGGAGGTGGCTCTAAACGTCAAGCCATGAAGCGTCTTATTAAACGGTTTAGACAAGAGAATCCTTATATTGAAATGAATATTTTTAGAAGTGTTCATAATGTCAATTTAAATACTATTATTGGTTATCATGATGATGAAAAGCAATATAGTTTTTTAGATCATTATAATGAAAAAAAGAGTTGACATATAGCATTTAACAGGTGTAATATAGTACGAGTAATAGGTCATTAAATTTAATACTTTATCTACTTACTAAAGAGTAGATAAGCCCGAGTGGCGGAACTGGCAGACGCACAGGACTTAAAATCCTGCGAGCTAACCCCTCGTACCGGTTCGATTCCGGTCTCGGGCATGAAAGGTTACAAGTAACTTCGAGTTATTTGTGACCTTTTTTGTGCTTAATTTCTAGCATATAATAAAGTGTTTAAGACTACTCTAGGAAAGATAGTGCATTAAATAAGTGGGAATGGGAGAGCTTTTAGATACTATATATAAAGAATAAAGTAAGGAAGAATAGCTTATTAGCAAAGAAGCTAAATATTTATTAAAATATTGACTAATCAGTCAATAGAGAATATAATGAGTGTTGACCCATTAGTCAATTGTTAAATTCTAGATAAATAAGTCACTAACTAAAATATGAATTAGGGTGGGAAGAATGGATAGTCGATTTGTTAATTTACCAGAAGAAAAGAAGAAGGCCATTATCACTTCTGCCATAATGGAATTTGCGTCGCATAATTATGATAAGGCATCTACAGATACCATAGCTCAACAAGCAGGCATATCCAAAGGTAGTTTGTTTAACTATTTTAAGAATAAGGCCAATCTTTATCGCTATATTGTAGAATATTGTGCTGTACTAATAACAGATGAACTAATAAGAGAAATTGAACAGATGAAGGAAATCGATTTTTATGACCGTCTAAAAAAGATCACATTGCTTAAATACAATAGTGTCTTGAAATATAGCAAAGAGGTTCAGGTTTTATCTCAATACTTTTTAAATCCGACAGTACCATTAAAAGAGCCCATTCCTGCTATTGAGAAGTATTTTTCTCTTAAAGATAAGTTACTTGATAAGTATCTTATTGAATATATAGACGAAAGTAAGCTGAGAGAAGGTGTTACAAAGTATGATGTTATTTTTGTAACCTATACTTTAGCAGAAGCTATAGGTAAAAAGCATGAGGAAATGGAACGCATGATACTGATGGGTAATAATGGTGATTTAAAGAGAGGCTTATCTGACTTTGATAAATATATAGAAATTCTTAAATACGGGGTTTATAAGGAGTAATATAATGATAAGTGGATATTTAGCTTACATTTATTATATATTATAAAAGAATAGAGGGGGTAAAGGCCTTTAAAAGTAAATGAATAGATCTCAATTAGAGTTTATAATAAATAAGGAGGATATTATGAAAAATAAAAAGTTGTTAATAGGAGTGGCAGTTGTTATTTTAATAGGAGTATTTATCAGCATTGCTATTGTTAAGAAGCCTAAAACAGAAGAGACCATAGGGGGATTAAAGTCAGGTCCAAGAGTAGCAGTAGAACGTGTAAAAAAAGATAACATTCAGACAAGGATTTCGTCAAGTGGTAAGCTAGAAGCAGAAAATACCCAGACTATTTATGCAGAAACATCGAACAAAGTAGTAAAGGTACATAAGAAAGCAGGAGATATTGTAAAAAAAGGAGATGTTATCTTAACTCTCGATACAGCAGCTCAAGTTAAAACAGGTAAAGAATTGGAGTCTCTAGAACTGAAGCTTAAAGCTGCCCAAGACCAATTAGATAAGCTTTTAGGTGGTGGGTCTAAAGAAGATGTTCTGAATGCCCAAAGTGCCATCTTACAGGCTGATATTAATGAACAAGATACAAGGAATCTTTTAGATACTAAAAGAACTGAATTAGAAAATTTAAAAAGGGATTTAAAAACACAACAGACAGAATATGAAGTACAAAGACAATCCTTTGAGGCAGGACTAGCTTCACAAAGACAGTTGGATGAAGCCCAAAATAAATTAACTAAATTACAACAAGATATTGAAAGCACACAGGTAGCTATAGCAGCCAATACAAAGAAATTAGAAACCATTGCCCTTGATAAAGAAAAGGCACAGCATAGATTAGGTGTATTACTTAATCAAATTGATGATTCAGATAAGAGACAACAAATTAGTAATCAACAGGCTACAATTAAAGATTTACAAACACAAATTTTTAATAATAAAACAGATTTTGATAAGATAGATACAGAGATTGTAGCACCTATCGATGGGGTTATTACAAAGACTCTTGAAGATGAAGGAGCACCTATTGCAGCAGGTACAGCCATTGTAACTATAGTAGATCCTAGTAAACTTATTATAAACTGCCCTATTTCTCCCTACTATGCAGCAGATCTAAAAGTAGGCTTAGAGGCCGTTGTAAAATATACAGGTTCTAAGACTATTGAAGTAGAGGGGAAAGTATCTAAAGTTTCTCCTGTTGCCCTTACTGAGACGGCTGTAGATAAGAGTACAACAACGAGTATTCCTGTAGAAGTACAGGTACTTAATCCAGGTGAAGTCATTAAACCAGGTTTTACAGTGGATGTTAAGATTATTACAGAGACTAGAGAGAATGTTTGTCTTGTTCCTCTTCTTGCCACTATTGAGGATGATGAGGCAGAGAAAACCTATATTTATGTTGTAGCAGAAGATGGTACGCTTGAAAAAAGAGAAGTTGAGCAAGGGTTAAGTAATGGTTTATATATAGAAGTATCTAATGTAAAAGAAGGAGAAATGATTGTAGCTAGTCCTTCTGACTTCTTAAATGAAGGTATGCAAGTATCATATGAGAAGATAGGTGATGTACAGTGATAGACGTTCAAAAAGTAAATAAAATCTACCGTAATGGGAAACTAGAGTTACAAGCCCTATTTGATATAGATTTTAAAGTAGGAAAAGATGAATTTGTTTCTATCATGGGTGCTTCTGGTTCCGGAAAGTCTACTTTCCTACAAATTTTAGGCTGTTTAGACCATGCCACTTCAGGTACTTATATTTTAGATGGTATTAATGTATCTGAAGCAAAGGATAAAGACTTTTCTAAGATTCGCAATCAAAAAATAGGATTTGTTTTTCAAGCATTTAATTTACTTCCAAAGTTAACCATTACAGAAAATGTAGAGCTTCCCATGATGTATGCAGGTATTAAACCTAAGGAAAGAAGAGAAAGGGCCATAGATGCACTGATTAAGGTAGGTCTTGGAAATCGTGTGAAGCACACCCCTAATGAAATATCTGGTGGACAAAAGCAAAGGGTAGCTATTGCAAGAGCACTTGTTAATAATCCAGCTATTATATTGGCGGATGAACCTACAGGAAACCTAGATAGTAAGTCAAGTGTAGAAATTATGAATATTTTCCAACGCCTTAATGATTTAGGAGTAACCATTGTTATGGTTACTCATGAACCAGATATTGCACAGTATACCAAAAGGAAAGTTGTATTTAGAGATGGTATTATCATCGAGGATACGCCCATACTGAATAGGCGAGGTGTATAAGTATGAGTTTAAGTGAAAGTATTGTTTTTGCCCTAAGGCAACTGATTACCAATAAGGGAAGAACCCTATTAACCATGTTAGGGATGTTTATTGGGATTGGCTCAGTTATTATGATACTCGGCTTAGGTGAAGGCTTTAAAGGAATGATGTCCTCCGTTGGAGAAGATATTGGTATGGGTGCTTTTTATGCCTATACTAAATCAGGGGATAGCCATAATCTTATTACAAAGGAAGATATTGAACTTATCAATTCCATGCCAGAGATGAAGATAGTTATGGGAGGCATTGGTGCTGGGGGTATAGGCTATGATAAGGACCATGATGAGATTTCTCTCTATTTATATGGTTCAGATCCAAAGTATCCCGAAGAGATTGCTAAGGATGAGCTTCTTGCAGGAAGGTTCCTTACATCAGATGATGATAGGGCCTATGCTAAAGCTATGGTTGTACCTGATTATTTTGCCAAGGTTATCTTTAATAAAACCGATTATAAAAGTATAATAGGCGAAGATGTGAGTATAAAAGTTAATGGGCAAGAAGAGCAATTTACCATTGTAGGAGTGTATAAGACAAACATAAAAATGACTGAAACCAAAGAGACACTGGAACGAAGAATAGCTGGACAAAAGTTATACGTACCAGTTGAAACATTGTCTTTTATTTTGGAATATACGGAGGGTTATAGCTATATAGATGGTATAGCTAATTCAGAGTATGATGCAAAAGAAAGCGCCTCAAAGGTTCGTAATTTTCTAAATAAGAGACATCAGCAGAAGGATGAGTATGAGGTAATCTCCTTAGCCCAACAATTAGATATGATTAATGATATGCTAGATATGATCACTCTATTTATTGGGGCAGTAGCAAGTATCTCCTTGCTAGTAGGTGGTGTAGGAATTATGAATATTATGCTTGTCACTGTAAAGGAAAGAACACGGGAAATTGGGGTTAGAAAGGCTTTAGGAGCCACTAATCGAGTTATTTTAAGACAGTTCTTAATAGAGGCCTTGATATTGACGGTTATTGGTGGACTTATTGGAATGCTTATAGGCTATGTGGGTGCTATGCTAATAGGTGCACAATTTGATATACCTGCTAAGCTTACAACTGGAATGGTTTTATTTTCAAGTGGCATTTCTATTTTTATAGGTTTGGTTTTTGGGGTTTATCCAGCTTATCAAGCGGCCCAATTGGAACCAATAGAGGCATTAAGATATGAATAGAAGGAGAGGTTACTGATGAATGAAACAATAAAAGGGGCCATTAGGCAACTTAAGAGTAATAAATTAAGAACCTTTCTAACTATGTTGGGAATGTTCATTGGAATAGGTGCTGTTATTGTTATTCTAAGTGTAGGTGAAGGGTTAAAGGATTATATTAATGGGCAATTTGATCAAATGGGTAAGGGCACCATTCAACTCAATTCACGAAGCTATACAAGAGAAGATATGATTACAGTAGGTGACTTAGAAGAACTGAGAAGTATTGATGGGATTAAAGCAGCTATGAACTATCATAATCAGTATTGGGGAAGCCTTACCAATTATAAAAAAGAAACAAAAGAGATTATTCTCTTTGGTCTCACTGAAGAAGTGACAAAGGTAGAGCCTTTTACAATGGTAGCTGGGCGAATGATTTCAGAAACCGATGACAAGCTTAAAACACCTGTCATTATTATCGATGAACTATCTGTAAAAAAATTATTTAATCGTACAAAAGCAGAGTCTGTTATTGGTAAGACACTAGAGGTCAATATAGGTGGAGAAAATCAAAGCCTAGAAGTTATAGGTGTTGTGAAGAATAACACCCCAAGTGTGGTACCTGCGGAAATGATGCCTATTATGGGGTATCTGCCTTTTTCTACCATGGATCCTTTAGTAGCTTTTGGGGATGGATCGAGCTTTAGCAGCTTTGTTATTGTAGAGGATGGAAAGGACCCCAATGAGTATAGTAGTATTATCACACGTATTTTAGAGAAGAGACATGGGAAAAAGGATATTTTTAGTGCCGATGCCATGTTAGGTCAAATGGATTCCATTAATAATGTTATAAATACAATGAACCTATTTATTAGTCTGGTGGCGGCTGTTTCACTTTTAGTAGGTGGTATTGGAATTATGAATATTATGACCGTTACAGTAAAAGAAAGAACAAAGGAAATTGGTGTTAGAAAAGCATTAGGGGCTACAGACAAGCAGATTCTTTATCAATTTCTTGTGGAAGCATTAATGCTCACAGTAATTGGTGGTATTATTGGAATGATAATGGGATACTTGGGAGGCATTATGTTAGGCGCCCTTATTGAGGTAGTGGCTAAAATAACCATAGGAATGGTGGTGCTTTCAGTGGGGATATCCAGTTTAGTAGGTATTGTATTTGGTGTTTATCCGGCCTACAAAGCAGCTAAACTAGATCCAGTAGAAGCATTAAGAGATGAATAATAAATAAAAATTAGGGGGAGATCATATGAAGAGATTAATTAAGAAGTTAGCCATTGTATTATTAAGCAGTTTATTAGCTATGACACCTGTCTATGCCGCAGAGACAGCAGCAACCACGGCTACCAAGCCAAAGGAAGAAAAGGTGGTTCTAAGCTTAGCAAAGGCCATTGACGCGGCCAATTCCTATAGTATAGAATTATCTAATAACGCAGCTGCTTTAGAACAGTATAAAGCCCAATTAGAGAGTTTAAATGTAAAAGGATTAGTGAGTCAATATCAAGCAACCTATTATACTAAACTAAAAAATGAGCAGGATAAGGAGTTTATAAAGGATAAAATTGCTTATGATATCACTAATCAATACTATGGAATGGTGACGCAGAAAAAGGCAATAGATCTTTTAGATCAGAAAATTGCTTTACAGCAAAAATACTTACGCAAGGCAGATATTCAAAAAGAAAATGGTCTTTTAGACAATTTATCTTATCAAAAGGTAAAAGCAGCATTAGAGTCTGCTAAGGCAGAAAAGGCCAAAGCACAACAAACCCTTGAACAATTACAAAAAACCTTTGAAATCAATACCAATATTAAACCAGATAGTTATGTTTTAGAGGAAACTATCACCTATACACCTTTTGAATATAAAGGGTCTGTAGAGGGCTATGCATCAAGTATGGCGGGTAAATTAACAGAGTATAATGTCAAAATTGCTGAATATAATAATGAAGCTGGTATTGACGCCCTCATGGCTGGAGCAATGGTTTATAAAGCTGATCTTGAAGCTGTTAAAGCAGGTAGTGTTCAAAGTGTGAATAGTATAGAACAAGCTAAAAAAGCTTATAAGCAAGCTATAATAGCAACCTATACGACTTTATTAAATACAGAGCAATCCATTGCTGTTGCAAAGGAACAATTAGTTATTAAAGAAGCAGAGGTAGCTAAGTTAGACATTCAGTTAAAGGCTAAGCTTGTGAGCCAACTTGAATATGATGAAGCCGTTTATGCCAAAAATGAGTTGGAACAAAGCATCTACCAAAGTATTGTAGCATACAACAAAGCAAAAATGAGTTTTGAAAAACCATGGGTAAGTTAAGCTGTAGGAGAGTAATAAGTAAAAAGAGATGAAAAACGAAAGGTAGTTCCTTATTGTTGAGGGAGCTACCTTTTTTTGCAAAATGCAAAGCAGTAGTGGGGAAGCGTTATTAGGAAAATAAAATGAGTATAACTAAACTTATTTTATAGAAATAGTAATTGTTTATAGAGTTGGAAAATTATTACGTATTAAAAATATTTAGGGTACAGAGAGAAAATGAAGTGGAATATCCAAAAAAGTAGGGGCTGAAAACGCGTTATACTAAGGTAGTAGCTAACAAGTATAGGTTATACTAAACAAAATGTTTTATCTTGATACATTTTTGGAGATTTTGTATTGACGTTTAGTATATTAGTCGTTATAATTTGATAGGTAAGTTTAATAGCTGTAAACAAAAAGTTTATAAACAGTTAAAAATATAAAAGGTTAAGGAGGGTTAAAGGTGGATATTGGTAATAAAATTAACCAGTTAAGAAAGAAAAATGGACTCACACAGGAAGAACTTGCTGATCGATGTGAGCTTTCAAAAGGTTTTATATCCCAAGTTGAAAGAGGACTTACTTCCCCATCTATTGCCACACTTATTGATATATTAGAATGTCTCGGAACAAACTTAAAGGATTTCTTTAATGAGTCTAGTCAGGAAAAGATTGTTTTTACGAAACAGGATGTTTTTGAAAAAGAAGATAAAGAAGATGGAAACATGATTACTTGGCTTATTCCTAATGCACAAAAGAATGATATGGAACCTATTCTTATAAATATTGAACCAGGTGGGCAATCTACTATTGATGCACCCCATGAAGGTGAAGAG
The DNA here is from genome assembly GCA_023412455.1 of Bacillota bacterium. Taxonomy (GTDB): domain Bacteria; phylum Bacillota; class Clostridia; order Lachnospirales; family Cellulosilyticaceae; genus Sporanaerobium. Next base: position 30,326 of record JAEYNQ010000256.1, on the reverse strand, counting down.
TTTGGTTATGTAATAGCAGGCAATATTTATGTTCATATAGGAAATAAAAAGTATCGTGCGAAAAAGGGCGATAGCTTTTATTTTAGACCCATAGGGAATCATTATTTGCAGAATACAGGTAAGACGAAGGCAATTGTTTTATGGGTTGCATCACCACCAAGTTTTTAAAGGAGATAAAAAGGGATGAATGATAAAAATAAATCCAATGATAATATAATTGATTTAAAGCATATATCTAAAAGTTTTGATGATACACAAGTACTGCAAGATATTACTATGTACATTAGGCGTAATGAGTTTTTGACCTTATTAGGGCCAAGTGGATGTGGGAAGACCACATTGCTTCGTATTATTGGAGGCTTTGATAATGCTACAGAAGGTGAAGTCTTTTTTGAAGGAAAAGATATTGGGAGCTTGCCTCCTTATAAGCGTAAAATCAATACTGTTTTTCAAAAATATGCCCTTTTTCCTCATATGAATGTAGAGGATAATATTAGCTTTGGTCTTCATATTAAAAAGATGGATAAACATCTTATTCAGAAGAAAGTATATGAAATGCTTGAATTAGTTAACTTAAGAGGTTATGAAAAAAGAAGTATTGACTCACTAAGTGGTGGACAACAACAACGTATTGCAATTGCAAGAGCTTTAGTTAATGAACCACAGGTTTTACTTTTAGATGAACCACTGGGCGCTTTGGATCTTAAATTACGTAAAGGTATGCAAATCGAATTAAAGAGAATTCAACAAAAAGTCGGCATCACCTTTATTTATGTGACACATGATCAAGAAGAAGCACTGACTATGTCAGATACAATAGCTATTATGAATGAAGGGAAGGTACAACAAATTGGTACCCCAGTAGATATCTACAATGAGCCTAAAAATGCTTTTGTTGCAGACTTTATTGGTGAGAGTAATATATTAGAAGGGATCATGCTTAAAGATTATCTTGTACGTTTTCATGATGTTGATTTTGAATGTGTGGATGCAGGCTTTGGCGAAAATACAGCTATTGATGTAGTGGTTAGACCAGAGGATATAAAAATTGTAGCTGAAGAGAAAGGCATGCTTAAGGGGAGCGTTGAGAGTGTCACTTTTAAAGGGGTACACTATGAGATGCTTATTAAGAGTAGTAGTTATTCTTGGATTGTACACTCTACAGCCATGTCACCCGTAGGAAGTACAGTAGGCATGGTGATTACACCAGAGGACATTCATATTATGAAAAGGAGGTAGCCATGAATAGAAAGTCTTTAGCCGTACCTTATGTGATATGGTCAGCCATATTTATTGTTGTACCTTTATTGCTCATTGTCTATTTTAGTTTCTTTCAAGAGGGGCACTTTTCTTTAGCGAGCTACCAAAAATTTTTAGAACCCTATTATATTAAAGCCCTATGGCGTTCAGTGGAATTGGCCTTTATAAGTACTTTGATTTGTCTTGTTTTAGCCTATCCTTTAGCTATGATATTGAGTGGCAGACAAATGTCTAATAAAAAAATCATTTTACTTTTAGTTATTCTTCCTATGTGGATGAATTCCTTGTTACGTACTTATGCTTGGGCGAGTTTATTGGAAAATACAGGTGTCATCAATAGTTTTTTGCAATGGTTAGGGTTACCAACTATTAAGTTTTTATATGGTGATAAAGCTGTAATTTTTGGTATGGTTTATAACTTTTTTCCTTTTATGGTGTTACCTATTTATAATGCCCTTTGCAAAATTGATCATAATCTTGTAGAGGCTTCTTATGACCTAGGAGCTAACAAGGTAACCACTTTTAGAAAAGTTATTTTACCACTGAGTATGCCTGGCGTTGTGACAGGTCTTGTGATGGTCTTTATGCCTGCTCTTACCACCTTCCTCATTACACGTCTTTTAGGTGGAGGTAAAGTCATGCTGATTGGTAATATTATCGAAGAGCAATTTACCCGTACACGAGATTTAGGCTTTGGTTCAGCTATTTCTATGATTTTAATGATACTTGTACTTCTTGCCCTTTCTTTCCTAGGCAAGAAAGATACTTTAGATGGAAGAGGAGGTGGATTATTTTGATGAAATGGCTTAAAAAGTCTTATGTGGCCATTATTTTAGTGGTGATGTATGCACCCATTGCACTTCTTATGGTTTTTTCATTTAACAATAACCGCCTACCTGTGTGGAAAGGCTTTACTTTAGATTGGTATACAAAGATGTTTAATGATGCAGGTATCCAACAGGCTTTTATGTATACCATACTTATTGCCGTGATCTCTTCTTTGGGGGCAACGGCTATTGGTACCTTTGCAGCAATGGGGATTCATAAAATGCGAGGGTGGCAAAAGAAATTTGTTCTTTATGTCACATATATACCTCTTTTAAGTCCAGATATTGTTATTGGTATTTCCCTTATGATGTTATTTTCAGTGATAAAATTACCTTTTGGACTACCAACGCTTATTATTTCTCATATTACTTTTTGCATTCCTTATGTCATTCTTTCTGTTATGCCAAGACTGCAACAAATGGATTATAATTTGTATGAAGCAGCTTTAGATTTAGGGGCTACGCCAAGTTATGCTTTTAAAAAAGTTATTTTGCCAGAAATTATGCCAGGTGTGATTGCAGGAACCTTTATAGCTTTTACATTATCTATTGATGACTTTGTAGTAAGCTTTTTTAATAAAGGAGCAGGTGTAGATACACTTCCTATTAAAATTTACTCTATGGCGAGAAAGGGAGTTAACCCTACCATTAATGCGATTTCTACTTTAATGTTTACCACGATTATTGTAATTTTAGTTTTTTCTAATTTAAAGGCAAGTCGAGAGGCAAAACAAAAATAAGAGTAACAAAATGAAAGGTGGTTAAGTCAATGAAAAAGTCTATGAAACAAGTGCTCCAGTTAGGGCTTGTGGGTGTGATGGCCATTTCACTTGTTGGGTGTGGAGGAAGTAGTTCAGAAAACAAGGTGGTTGTTTATAACTGGGGAGATTATATTGACCCAGATGTGAATGCAGATTTTACAAAAGAAACAGGGATTAAAGTGGTTTACTCCGAATATGCTAACAACGAAGAAATGTATGCTTCTGTTGAGCCAGGTAATGTCAATTATGACCTTCTTTTCCCTTCGGATTATATGATTGAAAAAATGATTAATAAGGATATGTTAGCACAGATAGATACCAGTAAGATACCAAACTATGCAAAGATTGATACGCGTTTCAAAGGGCTTCCTTTTGATAGCGCCGATAGTTATTCTGTGCCTTATATGTGGGGAACAGTAGGAATCGTTTATAATAAGACCATGGTCAATGAACCAGTAGATAGTTGGGACATTTTATGGGACAAGCAATACGATGATAAAATTTTCATGTATGATAGTGAGAGAGATTCTATTATGGTAGCCCTAAAAAAATTAGGTTACTCTATGAATACCAAAGATGTACAGCAACTACAAGAAGCAAAAGACCTCTTAATTGAACAAGCACCTCTTGTTTTGGCTTATGTAGGGGATGAAGGAAAAGGAAAGATGGTAAATGGTGAAGCCGCTCTTATGATTGCTTGGGCAGGTGATGCCATGGTCATGATGGATCAAAATCCAGATCTTGATTTTGCCATTCCTCAAGAGGGGTCTAATTACTTTGTAGATTCCATTGTTATGCCAAAGGCTGCTAAGAATGTAGAAGCCGCTTATAAATATATTGATTTCTTATGTCGCCCAGATATAGCAGCTAGAAACGCAGAATATATTGGTTATTCTACACCTATTAGTGAAGCGAGAGAGCTTTTGCCAGAGGAAATTAAAAATAGTCCTGTAGCTTATCCAGATGAAAGTATTACAGGAGCATCTAATATGGAAATGTTTAGTGATCCTTCAGATATGATTGAAGTTTATTCAGATATTTGGACACAAGTAAAGGCTTCTAATCAATAAGATCTCCAGTAGCATACCCTACAACGAAAAGATGCTTTTAGCTAAAAAGTAGCTGAAGGCATTTTTTTGTGCGCTAACTTATAAGTCCTATCAATAAGAAAGGAGTATTAAAGAAAAACAGATGAGGAGGACTTTAAAGTATACAGAGATTAGACTATAATAAAGGGGTAGGTAATACTAGCTAATAGTTAGAAAAGGAGGATGAGAGAATGGAAGAAGAATTAATGGGGGAAGAATTAGACTTTGAGGAACCAGAATTTGATTTGACAGATGAGTTTGAGGATAGGGATGACGAGATCAGTAAACCAGCCAGTCAAAATCTCAATGCATGGACGTCTCTTGTTTTAGGAATAATAGGTTCTTTAGGGTGGTTAGTACCTATTATTGGCTTACCTGTTACCATTGTAGGAACAGTACTAGGGGCCATTAGTATGAAAAACAAGAAGAGTAAGGGGATTGGGATTGCAGGCTTTATAGTGAGCACAGTCTTTTTAATTGCATCGATTGTAAAGGGCATTATAGATATCATATTTTACCTAAAGAAGTCAAAATAAGCTATTGATTGCACCCATTAATGACATAAAGCATAAAATAATGTTATGCAAGGTAACATTAAGGGGGAAAATCAATGTATAGGACAGTCATTGTTATTAATAGTGCCACATTAGGTAGGGGCGATGAGGAAGTGGGACATACTTTAATTGGTACATTCTTACGTAAGATTCTAGCAAGTTTAGAAGTGCCTGATGTCATTATCTTTTATAACTCAGGTGTAAAGTTAGTTATAAAAGGTTCTTATTTTGGGGAGATATTACAGAGTCTTGAAGAAAAAGGGGTAGAATTATTAGCTTGTGGTACGTGTGTCTTTAAGGCCTGTAATGATAAAGCCCTTGTGGCTGGCCGTATTACCAATATGGAGGAAATAGCAGATATTTTACTACAAAGCGAAAAGGTTATTACGCTATAAGGCTTTTATAGTATAAGTAAACTTACTAAAAAAAGGATAGGAAGTTAAGAAGAGCTTTTCATAATGGGCTAAAGGACCAAAGGATCTTTAGTGAAATATGAAAAGCTCTTTTTGGCAGTAAGTAAGGCAAAAAAACTATTATTCTTCATCAGGTTGTAAGTAGGTGAGTAATTCATTGCAGGCATTGAGAATATCGGGCAGGTCTTTTTTCTCAATTTGTTCAGAGGAGCCTTTCATGGGAAACTGTTTAGCTTGTGAAGAGAGAGAAAAAAATTCTTGTTGTGTTTGGTTCCAATTTCCATAGATATTAGAAGTAGAGGTAAGAAAATAAATAGGCAAAGCGCCTAAATCTCCGGCTTCTAAAATGAGTTTGGCATTACTTTTAACGTGAAGTTGTTCTTCCAGTATGTTGCGATTCCATATTTTTTCTAGTCCTAAACCTTTAGATAAGGAGAGAGCCTCTTCATCTAATTCAGGATTAGGAAGAAGGGCATAGTCAAAATAGCCCCATTTATTGCCTAAACGGAGAAGTCCCAGTTGACGTGAGAGATTAAGCAAGAAAGATTCTGCAATCATAATGTTGTTATAGGTTTTACAAAAGCTAGGACTTGCACCATCTATCAGTAAGATACCAGCCACCTCCTCAGGATAGCGTTGGGCATAACGAAGAGCTTCTAGGGAACCTAAGGAGTGGGCTACTAGAATATAAGGTGTTGTCTGCTGAGACTGGGTGAGAGCTGTATGGATTTCTGCTGTCAGAGTATCTAAATCACGAGGGGCTTTAGTGAAATCACTCCAGCCATAGCCAGGTTTATCATAGACAACCACTTTCCCCATTTTAGATAATTCTTGATGTAATGGGGACAGGGAAGCATAAGGAGAAATAGCTCCTATATTGGCGCTAAGGACAAAGGTGATATCTCCTTGTCCACCTGTATAAACGTGCATAGTAGAAGTACCTACATCAATGAGCTCTCCCACTCGAGCATAGCGATTAGCGTTTAAATAAATACTGATACGCTGATAAAGGATGCCACTTACTAAAACAGCAAGTAGAAAAAGATAAACAAATTTCCGGGGGTTAAAGTGCTTAGGTTTTATATAGGTGTCTTTAACAACTAGTTTTTTGCTTTTCATTTTATGTCTCCTATGTAATGAATTATTCTATTAACAAATAATAATATAATTTATTATGTGAATTATAGGGTTATTATAACATAGCTTAATAACAAGTGGGAGAGGCCTACTGGAAAATCTTTTAATAGCTAGTATATCTTATGAAAATGGTATACTATGTTAAGAGAGAATAAGAAAAAAGAGGTGAAGAAAGTGAAAATTTTGCATACGTCTGATTGGCATTTGGGGAGAACCCTGCATGGTTATTCACTTATAGAGGATCAGCGTTATATATTAGATCAATTACTTGACTGTATTCAAAAAGAACAAGTTGATGTCCTTATTATAGCAGGGGATGTATATGATAAAGCCATCCCTAATGAAGCAGCTGTAGAACTTTTTAATGCCTTTTTGGGTAAAGTCATTTTAGAATATAAAATCGAAACACTTATTATAGCAGGTAATCATGACAGTCATGAACGGCTTAACTTTGGAAGTGAAATATTTAGAAGTCAGAAGCTTTATATAGTAGGAACCTGTAAAAGGGGCTATGAAAGAGTAACCTTGAAAAAGGGAGAAGAAGTTATAGATGTTTATATGCTTCCTTATGTGGAACCCGCTGAAGTCAGGCAGCTAGCAGGTGATGAGAACATTCGCCGTCATAATGAAGCTATGGGTTATTTAACCGAGGCTATTTTAGCCGAAAAAAGAGAGGTTCCTACTTTACTCGTAGCCCATGCCTTTGTAACAGGAGGGGATGTGTCTGATTCAGAAAGGCGCCTAAGCGTAGTGGGAGGAGCAGAATTAGTAGATGCTAGTCATTTTATGGATTTTACCTATACCGCTTTAGGTCATCTTCACAAGAGGCAAGCTATGGGAAGTCACTCTATTCGTTATAGTGGCTCCCTATTAAAGTACTCTGTATCAGAAGCTAATCAAAAAAAGGGCTTTGTTCTATTAGAGATAGATAAGGAAGGCCTGTTAACTGTAGAAGAACGTGAACTTATACCTTTACGTGATGTAAGGGTACTAAAGGGACCATTGGAAAAATTAATTGAGGAAGCGATATCCGATGAACATCGTGAAGATTACGTCTATGCTCGTATTGTGGGGATAGATGTTGAAAATAGTGTGGCAAGGCTAAGAAATGTGTACCCTCATATATTGGGAACAGAATTTGTAGAAGAGTCTAAGGAAGCAGGAGAAACCCAGGAAGTAGGAAGTAGTGACTTCTTAAATCAGAAGCAAAAAAGCATAACAGAAGTATTTATGGAGTTTCTAGGTTATGTAAGTGATAAAACCTTTGAGGAGGAAGAACGGACTTATATTCAAAAGGTTATTACAGAAATAGAGGAGGGAAGAGATGAGACCTAAATATTTAAAGATGACAGCTTTTGGTCCCTATGGGGGGGAACAAGTCATTGATTTTACTCTTCTTCAAGAAGCCAATATGTTCCTAATCCATGGGCCTACAGGTGGAGGAAAGACCACTATTTTAGATGCCATATGCTACAGTCTTTATGGTGAAACCAATGGTGGCGAGCGAAGTGGCGAAAGTATGCGAAGTAAGTTTGCTAAGGCTGAGGCCATTACAGAAGTTGAATTTATTTTTAGCCTCAGACAAGAAGAGTACAAGGTTATTCGTCGGCCTCAATATGACAGGGATTCTAAGAGAGGTTCAGGAAAAGTAAAGGTTAATAGTGAGGTGGAGTTGTATAAGAAGGAAGGAGAAGACTTTATTCTTCTTTCTAGTAAAGCCAATGAAGTAGGCGAACGAGTCAATGAGTTGCTTCATTTTAATGTAGGACAGTTTAGACAAGTCATTATGATTGCTCAAAATAAGTTTAGAGAGTTACTTACCGTAAGCAGTAAGGAGCGACAAAGTATTTTGCAAGATATTTTTGAAACAGGCCTTTATCAAAAAGTAGAGAAAAGGCTAGAGCGTATGCAAAATAGCTTTAAAGAGCAAATTAAAGAAAAGCAGCTTATCTATGAAAATTGGATGAATACCATAGAACCTTTAGAAAACCAGGAGTTAAAGGACTATATAGCTACACGATTTTTAAATAATGCCCCTCAAGTAGGGGAACTTTTAGAAAAGCAGTGTGGAGAGAAGATAAAACGCCTGGAGGGGCTAGAACAGGAATTAATGGCGTTGGCTATAAAGCTAAAAAACCATCAACAAAAGCTTAGCCAGTTGACACAAAAACATAATGAAAGTGTGGAATATGAAGGCTTTAAAAAAGAGTTAGCCATTCTTCTAGAGCAAGAGGATAGGTATAAAGGCATACAACAAAAGCTTATAGAAGCTGAAAAGGTAGTTGCCCTGTTACCTCTTGGAGACAGAGTGGAAGAGCTTAGCAAAGAAATAGCAAAACAACTGGAAAGCCTTACTAAATTACAGGTTTTGCAAAAGACATTAGAAGAGAAACAACTTCTTTTAAAGCAAGAGGAAGAACAGGTTAAGGCTTTTCCAGAGCAAATAGAAGGGCTCAAGAAAGAACAAGCCATATTGGAGAGCTATCTGCCAAAGGTAGAGCAGCACAATCAATATCAACTTCAACAAAAACAACTTTTAGAGCAAGTTGCCCAAGGTGAAGAGAGTTTAAAGAGCATAGCTAGAAGGGTGGAGCGCCTTAAGAAGGAGCTAGAAGAAGAAGAGCTCCTTATAAAAAACAAAGAAGGTCTTCAGCTTCAACTCAGTCAAGGGCTATTAGAGCAAAAAGAAATGGAACGGATTTTGGAGCGAAAAGTCTTAATCGCGAAAAAAAGTCAGGAACGAAATCAGCTTTTAGAAAACTATAAAGAGCAAAAGAAAAAGGCAGAAGAAAAAATGGTGTCCTTTAATCAGGCAGTCGCTGAGTACAATGGTCTTTTTGAAGCCTTCATGCTTAATCAAGCAGGTGAACTAGCTCAAAGCTTAAAAGAAAATACCCCTTGTCCCGTCTGTGGCTCTTGTGAGCATCCTCACAAAGCGAGCCTTGTGACTAGTCGCGTAACGAAAGAAGAACTAGAGACCAAGGAAAAAGCCAATAAACAATTAGAAGCTGACATTGCCAAAGCCAGAGAAGGCCTAGCTGCTATTGTAGAGCAAGGTAAAGGGTTAAAAGAGAACATTGAGGAATATGAAAAAGAAATAGTAGGGCAAGAAGCTATAGAGCCTAAACACAAAGAAGAACTGGATCAAAGGTTACAAGAACTCAAAGAAAAAATTAAAGGCTTAGAAGCACTTCAAGAAACCCACGAAAGCAAAAAAAGAGTGGAGAAGCAACAAGAAGAAAATAAGCAGCAGCAACAACAAGATTTAGAGAAAAAACGTCTCCAGCTCGCTGAAATGACCGCTCATATTCAAGCCATTAAAGGGGAAATACCTGAAGAGCTTATAAAAGCTTATCATCTAAAGGAAAAGCTTGAGCAAATAATAAGTCAAATAGCTAAGTTACAGCAGCAGTATAAAAAGGTAACTGAAGCCCTTGAAGAATTGTTAAGACAAAAAGCTGAAAATGAAGCCGTTTTAAAGGAAAAGAATAATCAGTTAGAAGCACTAAGGACGAACTTTAATGAAAAAGAAAGGAACTTTTTTAAGGCCTTAGAGGCCAGTGGCTTAGCCTCCAAGGAAGCTTATGAGGAAAGCAAAGCCCTCATCCCTCAAAAGGAAGAGCTGAAGGTGGCATTAGATACCTATAAGGAGCGTAAAAAGTTATTAGAGGCTCAACTTAAAGAGTTAGAGGTTAAAATCAAAGGCTTTAAGAAGGAAGACCTAGAAGGTGCAGAGCGTGAGCAAGAGGCCCTGATTAAGAAAAATAATGATTTGTCAGTAGAAAGGCAGATTCATGAGCAGTACTGTAAAACCCATTTAAAGCTAAAGGATGAAATCCTCAAGCTTTATACTTCCAGCAATGAACTCATTAAAAAGCAAGGGATTATTGATAAAATCAGTCTCCTTTCTAAAGGAAAAAATAAAAAAGGACTTTCTTTTGAGCGGTACATTCAAAGCAGTATTTTTGAAGAGGTTTTAAAAAGTGCCAACAAAAAACTGAAGCCCATGACTAAAAGTCGCTATGAGCTCTATCGTACCGATGAGCTTTATCGTGCCAATGCTCAAGCGGGATTAGATATAGGAATTAAGGACTATTACAACCAAGAAACACGCCCTGTTACCACACTTTCAGGAGGAGAAAGCTTTATGGCTGCCCTTGCTTTAGCCCTGGGTTTAGCGGAGGTTATTGAACGTTTAGCCGGAGCCACACCACTCGAAGCCATGTTTATTGATGAAGGCTTTGGAAGCTTAGATGAGGAAGCCTTGGAGCAAGCCATTAAAACTCTTTTAAGTATTCAAGACACAGGACGTTTAATTGGCATTATTTCTCATGTAAAAGAACTTAAAGAACAGATTCCCGTTGGCTTAGAGATTACTACAGGTACCACAGGTAGTCGGGCTAAATTTTGCCTTTAGTTAAAAATATCTTTTAAATAGGGGAAAGACTATCATTATCAAACAAAATACGGTATATTATAATAATATATTACTAGAATGCAACAGGGTATTCTCTGAAGGAGTGAGAGAGTGGATATTCGTCCAATGATAGAAGAAATACAAGGCTTATTGCCTAAAGAAAATATACGTTTAAAGGAACCTATGAAAAACTATACCTCTTTTAAAATAGGGGGACCAGTCGATGCACTCATCTTACCAGATTCGAGTGAAACCTTAGGAAAAGTCTTAGCTGCTTTACAACGCCATAAAATTCCTTTTTATATTATAGGAAATGGTAGTAATCTCTTAGTAGATGATGAAGGGCTAGAAGGTGTAGTGATTCAACTTTATAAGAACTTTTCTAAAATAGAGGTAGAAGGCAACCACTTAATAGTCTCAAGTGGCGTACTTTTATCTAAAATTGCAGCAGTAGCCTTGGAGCATAGCTTAACAGGCTTTGAATTTGCCCAAGGTATTCCAGGCACCTTAGGTGGTGCAGTGGCTATGAACGCAGGAGCCTATGGTGGCGAAATGAAAGATGTTTTAGTAAGTACCAAGGTGATGAATGAGAAAGGCCAAGTATTTACTTTATCCAAAGAGGAATTGGAGTTAGGTTATCGTACCAGTAAAGTTCAAAAACAAGGCTATATTGTACTAGAGGCTACTTTGAAGCTGAAGCCAGGTAAGCAAGAAGAAATACAAGCTTACATGAAGGATTTAAGTGGTAGGAGAAGAGAAAAACAACCATTAGATAAATGCAGTGCAGGGAGTACCTTTAAAAGGCCAGAAGGCCATTTTGCCGGCAAGCTTATTATGGATGCTGGTTTAAGGGGACACCAAATAGGAGGAGCTCAAATCTCAGATAAACACTGTGGTTTTATAGTGAGCGATGGGACAGCTACTTACAAGGATGTCTGTGAACTCATTAAGTATACACAACAAGTTGTAAGAGAAAAGTTTGGTGTAGCTATAGAACCAGAAGTAAGGATTCTTTCAAACAAAAGATAAAGTTTAACAAGGAGGTAGCTATGAACTTTATAATTGTGACAGGTATGTCAGGAGCAGGAAAAAGTAGCGCCATCAAGTTCTTTGAAGATATGGGTTACTACTGTGTAGATAATCTTCCCCCTACACTTATTGGCAATTTTGCCACGCTTATTGCCCAACAGCAAGAAAGTATTAGCAAGGTGGTGTTAGGAATTGACATTCGTGGAGGTATACTTTTTGAGGATTTATTTAGTAGCCTTCATGACTTAAAAGCAGAAGGACATACTTACGAGATTGTCTTTTTTGACTGTGGTGATACAGAGCTCATTAAGCGTTATAAAGAGACCAGAAGGCTACACCCATTAGCACGTAATGAACGTATTGAAGAAGGAATTGAGAAGGAAAGAGAAATTCTAAAAGAGATTAAATCAAAGGCCCATCACATTATAGATACCTCTTATATGTTGCCAAAGGACACTAAAGAAATACTCTTTAAGATATACAGTGAACAAAAAGCCTTTAATAGTTTAATGATTACCATTGTATCTTTTGGGTTCAAATATGGGATGCCGATTGATGCTGATTTAGTTTTTGATGTACGCTTTACACCTAATCCTTACTATATTCCTGAGATGCGCCCTTATACAGGGAACGATAATATTATTAAGGATTATGTCTTACAGTTTGAAGTGACCCAATTGTTTTTAGGAAAACTCAAGGATATGATTAGCTTTTTAGTGCCAAACTATATGCAGGAAGGCAAGAACCAGTTAGTCATCGCCATTGGATGTACAGGAGGTAAACATCGTTCAGTAACGATTGCCAATGCCCTTTATAAGTATTTACAGCATGAGGGGCAAAGCGTTATTATTCAACATCGGGATATTGATAAAGATAGTAAAAGAGGAAAATAAAATGGAGCATGTAAATGAGGAGCTAAAGATTGTTGTAATCGGTGGAGGAACTGGCTTATCAACGATGCTAAAAGGAATCAAGAAATATACATCAGCTATTACAGCTATTGTCACTGTAGCAGACAATGGAGGTGGTTCAGGAAAGTTACGAGAAGAGATGGGGATTATGCCACCTGGAGATATTCGTAACTGTCTGGTGGCACTTGCTAATACAGAGCCCATTATGTCCAAAATTCTTCAATACCGCTTTAAAGAAGGTTCTTTAAGAGGTCAAAATTTAGGCAATCTCTTTTTAGCTGCCCTTACAGACATTACAGGAAGCTTTGAGAAGGCTGTTCATGTCACGGGCAATGTACTGGCTATTACGGGGAAGGTACTACCTATAACCTTAGAAGATGTGCAACTTTATGCAACATTCGAAAATGGTAAACAAATAGAAGGAGAAACACAGATTGTGGATTATGGCAGTAGGGAAAAGGTTATGATTAAGGAGATTAGTCTTCATCCTGAAATGCCTTCTCCTGTTAAAGAAGCCCTAGGAGCTATTAAAGAGGCAGATGCAATTATACTAGGGCCAGGTAGTCTTTATACCAGCATCATTCCTAATCTTTTAGTGAAAAATATTCCTAAGGTATTACAAGAAGCACAGGGACGCAAAATCTATGTGGCAAACATTATGAGTCAGCCAGGAGAAACGACAGGTTTCACTGTTGAAAAACATATTGAAGAACTTGAAAAATATCTTGGTGAAAAGGTTATTGATAGCGTCATTATTAATAATGAAGAGATTCCAACAGAATATTTAGTGGAATATGAAAAGGAAGGTGCCCATGGATTAGTTTGTGATACCAACCATGAAATATGGAAGCGTATTAGAAAGATAGAAACACCTTTAGTGAAACTCTATAGTGAACGTAAGATCATTAGACATGATTCCAAAAAACTAGCTGAATGTATTTTTAAAGAAATAAGAGACTAAAATTACATAAAAGAGGTGAGAAAGATGTCTTTTTCCTCCAATGTAAAAAAGGAACTTACTTGTGTGCCATTAGGGGCTAGACACTGCCTTTTGGCAGAATTAGCAGCCATGCTTTTAATGGCAGGAGAAATAAGTGATGAAAAAGGTCTGTATACCATAAAGTTTCAGACGGAAAATGCAGCTATTGCAAGAAAATACTTTACAATAATGAAAAAAGCTTTTAATATAAATACTGAGGTAATGGTGAAAACCAATAAGAAGTTTCATAAAAAGCAAACCTACATTCTTTTTATTGGGGATAGTGAGAAGGTAAAGAAAATATTACAAGCTACCACTATTCTTAAGAAAAAAGAGGGTGTTTGGTTAATTAGAGATTATATTGATTTAAGTACCATACAAAGTATTTGTTGTAAGAGAGCTTATTTAAGAGGTGCCTTTTTAGGAGCAGGTTCAGTAAGTGATCCAGAAAAGGGATATCACTTAGAATTTGTAAGTCCTACTATGCGTCACGCTGATTTTTTAAAGCAAGTGATGCAGCAGCTAGAAATGGAACCTAAAATAGTGCCAAGACAAGGAAATTTTGTGGTCTATTTAAAAGAAGGAACACAGATAGTTGATTTACTTAATATTATAGGAGCTCATGTAGCGCTTATGGAATTAGAAAACGTGCGTATTGTCAAGGAAGTACGTAATAATGTGAATCGCATTGTAAACTGCGAAACAGCTAATTTAAAAAAAACGGTGTCTGCTGCAGTAAGGCAAATGCAGGATATCGAGTATATACAAGATGAAGTAGGTATTGAATATTTGCCTGAGAACTTGCAAGAAGTGGCAATATATCGTTTGGAGTATCCTAGTGCTACGTTGAAGGAGTTAGGGGAGTTACTTAATCCCCCAGTAGGAAAGTCAGGTATTAATCATCGATTAAAAAAGATAAGTGAAATAGCAGATCAATTAAGAGATACACGAGGAGGAGTAAGAAATGAGAAACCAAACAATTAAATTAGAATTAAAAAATGGCTTAGAGGCAAGACCAGCAGCACTATTTGTACAAATTGCTAGTAAGTATGAAAGCCATATTACAGTAGTTGTTAATGAGAAACAAGTTAATGCCAAAAGTATTATGGGTATGATGTCACTTGGAACCATTAAAGGCGAACAAATTGAAATTATTGCTGAAGGTGAAGATGAAGAGGAAGCAGTAGGCGCACTGATTCAATTTTTAACGCAGCAAGAAATCAGCGAATAGTTTTTTATCAGGAACTTTTGGGAAATAAAGAAAGCAGGTATCTTCTATTAAGGAGGGTATCTGCTTTCTTTTTTATAGGCTGTATTCATAGGTAGGGTAAGGCTATCATATATTGTAAGGACAGAGTGATGAAAAGAGGAGTCAAAGATGGGAAGCTATAGCTTGTTAATCTATGGGGCTGGGAATTGTGAACTGGCAGGGGCACTTGAAGAGAACTTACAAAGTCTTTCCGATGTGATGCTCAAACAGCTAAAAATCTATGCAAGGGGCTATATTTTTGATACAGGCTGTGTCAAAATGTATGGTCGATTTGATGATTTAAAGGATAATCTTATTCAACCCATTCATGGAGGTGTACAAGAATATAGCTATGATGGCAAAGAGATGGTCATTACCTATGAAATGAAAATGAAAACCACTTCCCTAGAAACCTTTGAAGACTTCTTAAAAGTAGGTGCTGAGCAGTTTGAGAATGATGAAGTGATTTTGATTTTGATGGGGCAAGGGCATCTGTCAGGAATGTTTCTGGATTTTTCTCAAAATCCCCCTACCTCTATGAGTTATAACGAGGTTTTTAAAAGGATCGCCAGATATCTCCAAGGAAAGGTAAAAAAGCTAAGTATTATTTGGGATATTTCTAGGTGGCACAATATTTATATGCCCTACAGTCTTTCAAAGTATCAGTTTATAGAGAGCCTTTTTGTCTATGAACGTCCTGGGCCATTAAGGCTATTTCCTCTAGAGGAATGGATTAAAAAGGTGTTTGATAGTAAGTGTCATTGGTTGGAGTTAACTTATGGCTATTTTAGTGGCTATAAAATGGACTTACACCCTTGGTGGTGGAAGAACTGCATCGAAAGATGGGAAGAATATGTAGCTTTTCCATCGGCTAAAACGTGGATTGATTTTTATCATGTGTATGAAAAAATTGTAGTTTATAATGGGGCAAGTGAGAGCTTATACAAAAGCCTTTCTCCTGCTAAACATATTTCTCATGGACAAATTACAGTAAAAGACATACAAAACTACTTCAATCATCAGTATTTAAGCCATATGGAAGAAAATAAAGTAGAAGCATGGCTAGGAGAACTTAAAATATGTACAGATTATTATAAATTATAGCTTTTTATCGTTTATGCTTATATAATAGAATGAGGAGAATGTGACAAAAAATAATTGCTAGAAGGTAGAAGCATGAGGGAGGAAAAAAGTGAAAAAGTGTATTTTGTTTTTAGCTGTTTTATGGTTAAGTAGTCTACAAGTATGGGCAGCAAGTTATGATACGATAAAAATAGGTCTGGAATCTGTTTATAAAGATGCCACACAGATTAAACTTTCCAGCCAAAGAGACTTATTAGTAGGTTATATGGAAGGGCAAGATTTTGAAGAGGTAGGCAATTTAGAGACTAACAGTGTAACGGTGACAAGAGGAAGTGGCGATTATTACTGGTCAAGTCAAATGTATAGCACATTGCAAGAGGCCCAGGATATGGCTCAATTTTTAGGAAAAGACGCCGTTGCAGGATATATCGATAGAGATACATATGGTGTATTTAGTAAGTTGGAGTTAGAGGGCTTCTACTATGCAGATAGACCAACAACTTTGATAGAGATTTATAATGAAGGACAACAACTCATTCTCATAAGTTATAATAATGAGACCCCTCTTCTTTTTCAAGGTGCTAGCAGAGGAGGGGAGTTGGCCCTTACTCAAGTAGGTGCTAGTCGAATCTATAGAGGTGCAATTGGTGTCGTCAATGGACAAAAAGGAGGCTTAACACCTTATAACCAAGTGGAGATGGAAAGCTATCTCTATGGGGTAGTACCTTGTGAGATGGGAGCAGCTTACCCAATAGAAGCACTAAAGGCTCAAGCAGTAGCAGCCCGGTCTATGGCTAATTTTCAATACAATCGCTATATAAGTAGGGGCTATAATCTTTTAGATACCACAGCCAGTCAAGTTTATAGAGGCTATGGGGCAGAAAAGCCTACTACCAATCAAGCCGTAGATGAAACCCGTGGAGAATTAGCCTTTTATAACGGACAGGTAGCTGAAACAGTTTATTTTTCTACCAGTGGAGGCGTGACAGAGGATGCTAAGAATGCCTGGGGGTCAGCAGTCCCTTATTTAGTAGCTGTAGCAGATCCCTTTGAAACAGAGCCCTCTCAAGCGCCTTGGGTACGCAAGATCACCTTACAAGAAATCCAAGCCTGCTTAGATAATCAAGGGGCAGGAATTGGACAAGCACAAGGCATTGAAATTGTTTCTCGTACAGCAGCAGGACGTGTATTAGAGATGCGAGTGATTGGTAGTAGTGGGACAAAGAGCTATACCAATGAGGGCATTCGTAGTTTCTTTAGTAGTACCAAAGAAGGTTCCCTAAAGAGCCGCCTCTTTAGCTTCCAAAACTTTAATTCAGTAGTGGGAAGTACCACCTTACCTTCTGCAAAACCAGAAGGGGCATCAACAGGAGCACCCATGGAGGTAGCAGTCATAGGAGCCAATAGCTTTGGACAAAAAGGTCTAGAGGATTTAGTTGTTATGAGTGCCAATGATATGGTTTCAGCACCTGATGAATTGGTCCTCCTTTCTCAATATGGCAAAAGTATTATTGCTGGAAGCAATGAGAAAGAATCCAATAAAACCCCTACTACCCAAGGAAACAGTGTGGTCAGCAATTTACCCGCAACAGAGTTACAGATGGGAGACCTAGTGATTTATGGCCAAGGCTATGGCCACGGCGTAGGCATGTCTCAAAGTGGTGCCAAAGGCATGGCTAAAGCAGGCTACAACTACCGCGATATTATCGAATATTACTATACAGGTGTAAAAGTAGGGAATTAGACTAAAAATAACCTAAAAGATAAATACCTTTTATACAATAGAGTTTAGGAAGAGACGGTTTCCTAAACCATGCGTCGTAGGTTCAAATCCTATCAGGTGCAGTAAATAAAGCCTTACAATTACTTGGATTTCAAGGATTGTAGGGCTTTTTGTTTTGTAAAGAAACTATTGGCAAATAACAGTTAGTGGTTATTAATGTCGTCTTTTTGCAGTTAGTTGTCAGCAATAAGGTGACGTATGGACGTCGCAAGCTGGATCTATAGCTCATTGTAAATTAATACACCTTTATTCTGTATGTTCAATAATTAATTTATGAAAGGAGTTTTTCTCTAAAAGAGGCTGTTCCTTGGTACTGCTTAATCCATTTGTTTAATAAAGAAGGTGAAATATCATATTCACTTACAATGTCACATTTCTTTTTTCCATTTTAAAATAGGTTAACAAGTTGTTTCTTAAATTCATCAGTAAAAGTACGAGATTTCCTTTTTTGTTTTGTCTCAGTTATAATAAATGCTCCTTCATACAATTATTTTATCTATATATTCAATATATTCAATATATTTACACAATTCATCTAATAAAGTATAATATAAATGAATACTATAACTAAGTTAGGAGATTTTATATGAAAAAAGCAGTAACATTATTATCTATCTTGACACTTTTAGCCGGTCAAAGTGTCTATGGGAGCACTACAAATACCTCTTTGGCTCCCGAAACATCATCTATTCAGACAACACTCGCTACTGTATCTAAAGAGATGTATTATCCTGAATTTTGGGTTTCAAAATTAAGTGACGGACAGACTATCATTATGGATCAAAAAGCTATCCAAACGTTTAACAAACAACTAAGAGCACAGCTACCCTCTGTTTTATTTGAGTTAGAGAATCAACCCACTTCTTGGAGTAAGACAGATTTATTGGGTATGCTTGAGCCTTCTTTTCCAGATTATCCTGTATTTCTTAACGGCAAGGAGGTTTCACCAGCCTATTTTCAAAAGTTAAAAGACAACATGAATCTTGAAAGACTTCAAGATAATAATCCTGTCAGCTATGCTTTTACAGTCAAACGAACACATATGAGAGCTTATCCAACAAATGATTTTGTAGTAGATTCTCCTACTGATAAAGAATTTGACAACTTCCAAGAAACAGCAGTAGATCCTACTACGCCATTACTCGTATTACATACAAGTACAGATAAAAAATGGAACTATGTTAGAATGTATAATTATACAGGCTGGATTCCAACTAGTGACATAGCTATAACAACAAATCGTGACTCTTGGCTAAAATATACTAAGAGCGAAAAATTTTTAGTATGCACAGGTACAAAACTTAGCCTCGGATACAATCCTTGGTCTCCTGCGTTATCTGAGCTAGAATTTGAAATGGGTACAAAAATCCCACTAGCACAAGCAAGCGATAATATCCCTAATGTTGTTGACAACCAAAGTATATCAGGCAACTATGTAGTGAAATTACCAGTCCGTAATGCAAATGGATCATTAGATTTTAAATTAGCCCTTATTCCTGTATCTGCTGATGTATCTGAAGGGTATCTTCCTTATACAAGAGAAAACATTCTAAGACAAGCCTTTAAGATTCAAGGGGAACGCTATGGATGGGGCGGTCTTTTTGAGAGTAAAGATTGTTCCTCTTTTGTCAGGGATGTTTATTTAACTTTTGGCATTGAGCTTCCTCGTAATACAAGCCAGCAAGTTAAAATTGAAGGAAACAAAGTTATACTAACAGATATCACTAGTATAGAAGAACGTGCCAAATTAATCAGTACACTAAAACCAGGCGCTGTCCTCTACATGAGAGGTCACTGTGTAATCTACATTGGTGAACATAATGGCAAACAATATGCCCTTCATAATATTAATACCTATGGAAACATTGATGCTCCTAATGCTGATGGCACCTTAAGGGCTATTACACTAAACGGAGTAACTTTAACCGATTTAAATCTTCCACTAGTTAGTGGTAAACAACTCATCGAAAGCTTTAATGCTGGCAATCAATACGAAGTAGATAATTCCAAAAAATAAGTATCATTTTATTCAATAATTTGTTGGTGAGCATAAACAAATTAGAAGGTTGCTGTAATAGGATCTAAAATATACCTATTGCAGCAACCTTCAACCATTTATCGTAAGCGCTTCAAAATAGGACGTAGTGTAAAAAGTATAAATTAATGATAACCTTTTAAAAAAGGTCAGGAGGTTATCCAATGAATCATCATAAATAGACCTACCACAACAATGCAGACAAACTCATATAACAAAAAAAGGATGGTTCATATAAAACCATCCTTTTAAAGTTAAAACTTATTTCGTATAACCGCATTTTGGGCAAACACCATCAACTAAGGCGATACCACAAAGGGGACAACGATCGATAGTGTTTTTAGTATCAAATTCAGCAGTTGCTGCGTTGACACCACTTGTGAAAGTAATTTTTGCAATGTTTAGCTTATCTTTAAGTAAATCGTAAACAATTTTAATCATACCTTCAACAGTCATTGTTTCTTTGGTAACAACAAGTCTACAATCTGGGAAAGCTTCTGCAAGTTCAGTTTTGAATGCTTCACCTTTCATTGTATTTTGAGGTGTTCCGTTTTTAACATTTGTTTCTTCATACACTTTTAAAATGGCAGGAAGAAGAGGATCATCTTGTCTAAGTATTAAAGCGTGATCAAAGTTTTTAAGTACTTCCCATGCGGTTTTCTGTATTTCATTACAAGGAAACACCATATTTACTCCCATATTAACGGTGTCTTCAACTTCAATAGTTAAAACACCTGTGTGTCCGTGAAGGTACTGGGCTTCACCTTTAAATCCATAAAATCTGTGTGCGTATTGTAAATCTAATTTTGCTATGCTTCTCATAATAATCCTCCTTTTTATTATATATATTTTACGGGTTGTATTACTCCCGTATAAATCTAATTATTTTGACAGTCTTTACAAAGTCCAAAAAAATAATATCGTGTCCTAAAAGTTTAAAGCCATCTGCGTCCTCTACTTTATCTTCTATGTTTATAAAATGACCCATGGTTATATCTATGATCTTTCCACAACTACTGCATTGTGCATGGTAATGATGGTATAATTTATTTTCTTCATAAACTTCATCTGTAGTAGCGTGATTTTTAAGACAATTCACTGTATTTAACACTAAATCACGTTGAATAGTGTTTCTTTTAATGGTCATCTTATGCCAACTTTACAGACATACCTATTATTTAATTATATCTTATAGTATTAAGAATTAAATATCAATAATTTTTATTTAAAAAATTTTAAAATTCTACAAATATAGCAGATATTCGACTTATATGGGCATTTAAGCACTTTCTAAAGATAATCTTGATAATCAAGAACAGGACAGTTCCGTGTTTGGAGTTGTCCTGTTTTTTGCATAGCGTAGCTGTATTTTTTTAGAAAAAGGAGCTGGTACCAATTAAAGTACAGATAGGGTCACCTGCTACGTTAATGGGTGTACGACGCATAGCGATAATATGGTCCACACCGATAATAAGAGCAACTGCATCTAGTGGTAGATTAATTGAAGGAAAAATTTAAGAAGCTAACAAAAGATAGATGACGATAAAGTGCCTAACAGCTATAATACTAATAGAAGAATACTTATAAAATAGGGTGTTTAAGGGAAGTAAAAGAATTTTAAGATGAGGTTAAGCAGATGAAATATAAAATTCAAATTGTAGAAGATGATCAGATTATTAGTGAACAGGTTAAAGAATACTTAGAAAAGTGGGAATATGAGGTTGAAGTCACAAATGATTTTGCAAGTGTTAAAGAGCATTTTATTCATTTTCAGCCCCAACTTATTATTCTAGATATTGGACTTCCTTTTTTTAATGGTTATCATTGGTGTATGGAAATAAGAAAACTGTCTAAAGTGCCGATTATTTTTCTTTCTTCAGCCAGTGATCAGATGAATATTGTGATGGCCATGAATATGGGCGGCGATGATTTTATAACAAAGCCTTTTGATTTACAGGTTCTTGTAGCAAAGGTACAGGCTTTGCTTAGGAGAACCTATAATTTTAAGGCGCAAGCTGGCTTTTTAGAACATAAAGGTGTTGTGCTTAATTTATTTAATACAACGCTACAAGTTGGCATGCAAAAAGTTGAGCTGACTAAAAATGAATTTAGGATCCTAGAGCTTCTTTTTCAAAATAAAGAACGCGTTGTCTCTAGAGAAGAATTGATGAAGCGTTTATGGGATAATGAATGTTTTATTGATGATAATACGTTAACTGTTAATATGACAAGATTAAGAAAGAAGTTAGATGAAGTAGGAATAGGCCAATTTATTGTCACTAAAAAAGGCTTAGGTTATTTATTGGAGGCATAGAAGATGCAGAAACAGACAAAGATAGGATATATACAAGGATGGATGAAAAAAAGAAGGTTATCTATTACTTTCATTCTATTACTGATGGCAAACTATGTGATAGTAGCTGCATTAATGCACTTAGATTTAGATGCCGTTATCTATAGTACTTTTTTAGGGTTATTTGTGGGCATAGGGATTGGGTTATGGGATTTAAAAAATGATATCAAGAAATATGAGAACCTATTAAATGCTTACCATAATAGACAGTATGGATTAAAAGATTTACCCGATGCACGAGATGCTATTGAGGCCGGTTATCAGGCATTAATAGAAGCCTATTATGAGGCTTTTACTCAGCAAGGCGAGCAGATGGCTAGAAAAAATGAAGAAGCCAATGATTACTATACCTTATGGACCCATCAGATTAAAACGCCTATTGCAGCCATGAAGCTCATTTTACAAAATAAGCAAAATGAATTGGAGGAGCCAAAGGAGCAGTTCCTATTAGAAGGAGAGCTTTTTAAAATTGAACAGTATGCAGAAATGGCATTAGGCTATTTACGAGTGGAAAGTCTATCTCAGGATTTAGTTCTAAAGCCCTATAAACTATACGCTATTGTAGCCGCGGCACTAAAGAAATATGCGATTTGTTTTATTGGAAAGAAGCTTTCTATTGAGGTGGAAGCCTTTGAGGATGTGGTTATAACAGATGAAAAATGGCTACAATTTGTGATTGAACAAATTATTTCTAATAGTATTAAGTACACGCCAAGTGGACGAGTTACAATCAAAATGAAGGATGAGCAGACCTTAATGATTTCGGATACAGGAATCGGGATTCAAAGCGAAGACCTTCCTCGTATTTTCGAGAGAGGCTTTACAGGCTATAATGGACGAATGGATAAAAAATCGACAGGTATTGGGCTTTATTTATGTAAGAAGATTACTTATAAGTTAGGACATACACTTGAAGTAAGCTCGAAGATAGGACAAGGTACATCCTTTTATATTGGATTTCCAGTAGAGGAAACAAATTATACCTTACAAGAATGAAAGGTTACGAAAAGAAATGTAAGCTACTTGAGGTAGTTGGGCATTTCTTTTTTTTCTATAATGAAGCTATCAAAGGTAAAGGATAGGAGAGGTAAAGATGTCATTATTGGAAGTAAGTCATTTAAATAAAGTTTATACCACACGTTTTGGAGGGAATCAAGTTGAGGCATTGAAGGATGTTAGTTTTTCTGTAGAGCGTGGGGAATATGTAGCCATTATGGGGGAGTCAGGTTCTGGGAAAACGACCTTACTTAATTTACTAGCTACTTTGGACCAAGCTACAAAGGGAGAGATTTTATTAGAAGGTAAGCCTTTTAGCCATATTAAAAAGCGTCAAAAGTGTGCTTTTAGAAGAGATTATTTAGGGTTTGTCTTTCAAGATTTTAATTTACTAGATACCTTTTCATTAAAGGATAATATTTTACTTCCTTTGGTTTTGCAAGGGGTAAAATATGAGGTTATGCAGCAAAGACTATTACCTTTAGTAAAAAAGTTAGGTATAGAAAGTGTGATAGAAAAATTTCCTTATGAAGTATCAGGAGGACAAAAGCAACGTGCTGCTGTAGCAAGGGCGCTTATTACAGCACCTAAAATGATATTGGCCGATGAACCTACAGGTGCATTAGATTCTAAAGCTTCTAAACACCTACTCGATTTATTTGAAGCGATTAATAAGGAAGGTCAGACGGTTTTAATGGTAACACATAGTAGTAAAGCAGCGAGCTATGCAAAGCGTGTATTATTTATTAAAGATGGTCAGATTTTTAATCAGATTTATAGAGGCAATATGACTCAGGAAGAGATGTATCAGGGGATTATGGATACGCTTACTTTGCTTCAGGTAGGGGGACAAGAACATGCATAAAGTGAAGTTACTACCTAAGTTAGCCCTACATGGTATTCGAAAAAATTATTCAAGCTATGTACCCTATATGTTGATTACAGCTTTTTCTGTTTTTGTGTTTTTTATTTTCAATGCTATTTATGAAAACCCTATGATGCAGAATATGCCACATGCTATGTATTTATTAGGGTTGATGCTTATAGGTGTTTTCCTACTAGGGATCATTCTGTTGCCTATTTTAGTATCTACTCATCAATTTTTAATTAAACAAAGAAAAAATGAACTGGGGCTTTATAATGTTTTAGGATTAGACCTAAAAGATATTGGAATGATGATGCTTTTTGAAACCATTGTACTGTATAGTGTTTCGGTAGGATTAGGGATTTTAATAGCACAGGTCTTTTCAAGATTGATTTTTTTAGTCCTACTTAATATGGCGCATTTGGATGTGCAATGTGAATTTGTGGCAACCAAACAAAGCTATTTGGTAACATTGATTTATTTTGGTGTTGTGTTTGGAATAAATTTAATAGGAAGCCTATGGCAAGTAAGTAAAGCCAAACCCATTGAACTTATGAAAAGTAGTAAAAAAGGAGAAAGACAAGAAAAAGGACTGATTTTTAAGACACTTTTAGGCCTAGTGATTTTAGGATTAGGTTATGGTATTGCGGTTCAAAGTGAAATAAATAGCTCTATCTTTTTAAATTTCTTCTTTGCTGTTTTCTTAGTTGTATGGGGAACTAGGTTGTTATTTAAAGCAGGAACGATTATCTTACTAAAGACAATGAAAGGCATTCCTAAACTATATTATCAAAAGCATCATTTTGTGACCATATCCGGCATGTTGTATCGCATGAAACGCAGTGCAAATAGCCTTTCTAATATTTGCATTTTTAGCACCATGATTATGATTACGTTAATTTGTACGGTTTCTTTATTTGCGGATGAAGATTCGGCCATTTACTTTAATTATCCAATGGATGTGAGATATGATTTAGAGGCAGATACCTTTACACAAAAAGAAGCGTTTGAAAAGCAAATAGAAACTTTGGCAAAGGCGCATCAGGTGCAGGTACAAGATCAGGTAAGTCTTCAAATGCAGATGTTAGCCGTTCTTAAAGAAGATAATGCTTTTGTAGATAATGTAGAGAGAAAGTGGTACTTAGATAATAGTTATAGCTTATGGTTAATGTCATTAGAGGATTATAACCGTATGACAAATACACCTATCCATTTAGAAGAACAAGAGGTTTTAATTTTCTCACCTACTAAAGATTTTGGAGCATCCAAGGTTTATTTAAATGGAGAAGTTTATCATGTTAAAGAAGAGCTAAAAACATTTTGCCTTGAAAATAAGCAGCCTAAAAATTTAGCAACTTCTAATTACTATATGGTTTTACCTAGCCCTCAGCAAATGGAGTATTGGGCTAAAGCAATGAATGCCACAGCATCAGGTAATAGACTTTATACAGTAGCCTTTCATTTACAGGGAAGCCAAAGTCAGAAAGATGCCTTTGTAAAAGATTTAAATACATGGGTGCTGAAGCAACAGGGAGGAAAGGCTGCAGATTATATTGGTGATTGGGAAAAGGATTCACGTTCTATGTATGGTGGCTTACTATTTATAGGCGTTTTCTTTGGCCTTATTTTTACCGTTTGTCTACTGCTTATGATGTACTATAAGCAAATTACAGAAGGATATGAGGATCAAAGAAACTTTAAGATTTTAAAACAAGTAGGCATGAGTGATGAGGAAGTAAGGGGAACGATTAAGAAACAAATTCTACTCGTATTTTTCTTGCCACTTATAAGTGCGATTATTCATACCTTTGTAGGGGTTATGATGGTAGAGGATTTACTAGTAACTATTCATCTGTATAATACGGAATTAATTTTAGCTTGTAGTATAGGCGTTATGCTATTTTTTGCAGTACTGTATTGTGTAAGTTATCTACTAACCAATAAAGCTTATTATAAGATTGTTAAATAAGTTGATAAAGTGGTTATTCAAAAGGAATAATGTGATACAATGTGAGAAGGATGATGAGCCAGTACTTATAGCCTATTTAAATGTTGTATTTAATAGAGCTCAAAAAGAAAAACTGATTGGAATTAAAGTTATAGAAGAATTATTTATAGTTTATTAGGAGATTATTCAATGAGAGAACAAATGTTAAAATCAGATAGGAAAGAATATGGGATTGATTTATTAATCATTTTCATAGCTATGGTTGCAGCATTCTCTCTTTTCGGAGGCGTTTTTTTCGGCTTATTCAAAGTGGGTAGTGAAAGTAACCCACTTTTAATGGGGACTTTTTTCGGGGCTTTACTGGAGTATGGATTTCCAGTAAATGCAGTTGGTATAGTAATTATTATATTCTGATTCACGTTGTAGTAGGGCAGTCTTATAATGTAATTGAAGTGCTCTGTGATTTTTCTGTTATTTATGGAATGTTGGTTGTTTATAAATATACAGGCAATGCATGGGGATGCGTTTTTATCTATTGTTTACTTTGGAATGCAATATAATCTATCGGTCGGGAGATGTTTTGGTAGGTAGTTTTGACTAGATGCCGGTGCTATGGCATCGTAAGGTGTATGAATGGAGGTTTAAACCAATGGAAAGCAATTGATTAAGATAAGTTTAGGAGTATATAATATTAAGAATAGGAAGTTATAACATTAGACGATGGAGAAGCACTTATTAGTGATAGTAATAGCTCATAGGTTATTTAGGAAGGATAAGGTGAGGATAGATGAGGGAGTTTGATAAAGCATTGCAAGAAATTAAAGAGCAACTCATACAGAAATTTCACCCATCTAAGGTTATATTATTTGGGTCGGTGGCAAAAGGAATTTTTAAAGAAACAAGTGATATTGATTTGTGTGTGGTACAGGATACAGATAATAAGAGGCAACTACTAACAGATATGTATGTAGAGATTGAAAGTGATGTTCCTTTTGATATTGTACTTTATACAAATAAAGAATGGGATGAGTGTGTAAAAAATACAGCAGCATTTGCTTATCAGATTAACAATACAGGAGTAACGATCTATGGTTGATACATTGAGATATAAAGATTGGATAGATAAAGCTGAAAGAGACATTAAATCAGCAAAAGTACTAAAAGAACATGCTTGTGGAAATGATGTGGTAGCATTTCATAGTCAACAAGCAGTAGAAAAAATGATGAAAGCATATCTTATAGTTAAAGGGCAAGGGCTAGCAACGACACATAGCCTTATTTACCTGTGCAAACTATGTGCCAAAGTAGATGATGAGTTTAGAAAATACCTAGGCTATATCTATTGATAATCATTGGATATGACATTTGAAGGTATTTTAATTTAGAATGAGGCATGAAATGGATCAAGAAAAGGTACAACAAATTTTGAGTAAATTAGATGAGGAATATGGCATAACAAAGGAAGGCTTTTTGCATTTTGAAGCTTGGCAACTTCTTTTAGCCATTAGACTAAGTGCACAGAGTACAGACCAGCAGGTGTATGCAGTCCTTCCTCGTTTATAGGAGAGGTTTTCTAAGATTGAACAAATGGCAGAAGCTTCAGTAGAAGAAATAGAAGACTACATTAAATCCATTGGTTTATATAAGAGTAAGGCTAAAAGTATGAAGAGATGTTGCCAGCAGATCATAGAAGAGTTTGATGGGGAGGTTCCTAGGACTGTGGATGAGCTAGTAAAATTAGCAGGCATAGGAAGAAAGTCAGCTACATTATTTTTGGCAGATGCCTATGGGATACCAGGGATGACAGTAGATACTCACGTCTTAAGAATCTCAAAAAGACTTGGGTGGGCAAGAGGCAGTAATCCTATACAAGTGGAGAAAGAGCTTATGGAGGTATTACCTAAAGGCAATTGGAATAGGATTAACTTTCAGCTTATTTACCATGGGAGAGCCATTTGCACAGCTAGAAAATGTCATTGTGAGAAATGTTTATTAAGTAAGTGGTGTGAAAGCAACGCGAAATAGTGAAGCCACTCCAGTTAGGGATACACCCTAACTGGAGTGGCTTTTTGTTAGAAAGCTTTTCGGTTGATTTATTAATGACTTTTAGGATCACAAGTGAGTAATACTCTAAAAGAAGTCGTTAAGTTACTGAAGCCTAAGAGGTAGCTCTAGGCCGTTATCTTTTAGGAGGGTTTCATTGCTTAAGATTTCCTTAGTAGGGCCGTCTGCTACAAGGGTGCCATTTGAGAGTAAGAGGGTTCTTTCACAGGTATCATAAATAAAATCTAAATCGTGAGAGGCAATGATTTTGAGGAGCTTCATATCCTTTAAAATAGTTATAAGCTGCTTTCTATTTCGAGGATCTAGGCCGCTGGAGGGTTCATCTAATAGAAGGATAGAGGGATTCATAGAGAGAATAGTGGCAATGGAGACTAATTTTTTTTGCCCACCAGATAGCTCATAGATGGGCTTATGTTTAAAGGATGCCATATGTACTTTTTGGAGAGCGTCCATAACCCGCAAATAAACCTCCTTAGGAGGATAACCATAACTATGTGGACCAAAAGCAACATCCTCAAAAACAGTAGGCATAAACAACTGATGATGGGCATCTTGAAAAACATATCCCATTTGTTCACGGATACGGGATAAATGACTTTTTATAAGAGGTAAGTCATTAATTGTAATCGTTCCAGAGGGACAGAGCTGTAACCCTACTAATAGTTTTAACAAGGTGGACTTTCCTGCTCCATTAGCTCCCACAAGGCCGATGGATTGAGGCCCACAAGCAGTAAAGTTAATATGGGCCAAGATTTCCTTTTGGCCATCATAAGAGAAATGAAGGGAAACAATTTTTATACTCGGCATACAAATCACCTATTCCATAAGATTGGTATTTTAAGCTTAAGCCCTATTATAAAAGGAATCGCAGCATTAGAAAAAGAGGGAGCCAAATAAAAGGATAGAGTAGGTTAATGGAGGAGGACTTGTAGTGAGGTGTAAGCGTAAGATACCCATGAAATCCTCGGAGGGTCATGCTTTCAAAAATAGCATGGGCTCTATCTATGCTACGAAGGAGGAAGTGTCCAGTAAAGGAACCCCATGCCTTCAGGTGAATCCCTTTTTGGTGAACGGCTCTTAGATGATAAGCCTCTAACATTTGGTTAAGTTCAGAAAGAAATAGAATGAAATGGCGATAACTTAACAGGAGTATACAAATGAAACTATTAGGTAGATGGAGTCGCTTAAGAGCAAAGCAGATTTCTTCTATGCTAGTAGTAGCCAACAGCAGATAAGAGGAAAGAACAGAAAAAATCCCCTTTAACATTAAGGTCAGTAGGGAAAGCATACCTGTCGTTACAGACAAGGGTCCTATTCGAAATAAAAGAACCCGGTCAAATAGAGGGTTGAAAATCCCTACCATGCCGACTAAAACAAAGAGAATGCGAAGCTGGTATAGACAAGCTTTAAAAGAAAGGCGAGCCAGGGTCATGATGAGAAGGGGATAGCAACACATAGTCAGTAAGGGAAAGAAGGCATATTTAGGAAAAGAAACCACAATGCCAACATAAGCGATACAGGTAAGGAGTTTGCTGAGAGGATGAATTTCATTAATCCATAGTTTTTGCCGAGAGTTTGCTTCTAGGAAGTAAAGGGTTTGAAGGGTATCCTCAATCTTGTTCATAATCATATCTATTCTTAGGGTCATGAGTTATAGTTTTTCTTTTAAGTATAAGGCGTAATATAAAGCAAGCTATAAGGCAAATACCAATGATTAAGAGGCAACCTACTATGCCAGATAATGAAGTGCCCAGGATAGAATCAGAATTTTTTAAGCCATAGTCAGGTAGGAGAGCCGTTTGGTTTTGAATAGAGCTAGCATACCTATAGCTGGCGCCTGAAGCAGTCAGTTCATTGCCTTTTAAGATTTTAGCAATAGACCATTCTAGGCCATCCGGATGAGAGGAAGCAAAAAGGGAGAATAGGCCCCCTAAAACCAGTGCAGCGCCACCTAAGACGCAAAGTATGGCTTTAAAGGAAACACATGGGGAATTTTGAGAGTCTAGCTTTTTAGGATAACCAGGGTGCCATAAAATAGTGGGTCTAGTATGGTAGATAAAGCAAAGAACGCTAGAAGTAATAAGGCCTTCTACAATACCTATGGCCAGATGAATAGGCTGCATAGTGAGGAGAAAAAGAGAGAAAGGTAACTCTGTAATACCAGAAATAGAAGTCTCAAGTACAACAGAAAAAGCCCCTAATTGAAGGGATACAATACCCCCTAATAGAGAAGCCCCTATGATTTTAGTGGGAGTTATTTTGCCCTTCATAAAAGCACTCCAAATCACGAAGCCACCGATAAAGCAGCCATAAAAAGCCATGTTCCATATATTACAGCCTAGTGCGAGTAACCCACCATCGGCAAAGAGGAGGCATTGGAGAAGTAAAACACCTGCCATAGTCAAAAAAGCAGCATAGGGTCCTAGAATAGCAGATAACAGCAGAGCGCCACAAAAATGACCGGATGAACCCGTTCCAGGCAAGGTAAAGTTAATCATTTGGGCAGAAAAAACAAAGGCACCCATGATGCCCATTAAAGAAATTGTTTTCAAATCTTCTTGGGGCTTGACTTTT
>JAEYNQ010000236.1 GCA_023412455.1 Bacillota bacterium | reverse complement strand
TAACAGAAGAAATAGAAGCTTTAGTTAAGGCTGTACTTTAATCATAATATAGAGAAGGAGAGCAATGAAAACACATTGCATACATAAGATGAAAATATTTAAAAAGATGACCCTTTCCATGATGGTGCTAGCCAGCATCATGATGATGACAGGTTGTGGGGGTAGTGATAAGACTGCAACCAAGCAAGATATCGTGACAACTACTCCCGTTGCAGGAGATATTAAGCAAGATGAAACAAGTGAAAACCAAGAGGATAAAATTGTAATTGTAGATCAATTAGGAAAAACGATTGAGCTAGATGGTGTACCTGAAAGAGTTGTAACAACCATTATGCCATTCCCTTACATTTATTATGCAGTGGTAGGGAATACAGATACACTCGTTGGCTGTAATCCATCCTCTATTAAGGCTTACGAAAATAGTGCCTTAGAGTATATGTATCCAGAATTAGCTAAGGCTAGTACGGATTTTGTAGATACTAGCTTTGTAGTGAACATGGAAGAAATATTAAAACTAAAACCAGATGTTGTCTTTCAGTGGAACTACATGGAAGAGGAAATTGAAAAGCTAGAAAGTGCAGGGATTAAGGTTATCGCCCTAGAATATGGGGATATGGATGACTTAGAGACCTGGATTCAAATTATTGGTAAGATGATGGGTAAGGAAGAAAGAGCAGAGTGGCTTATTTCTTATTTCTATGAAAATGTAAAAGAAGTGACGGATAAGATAGAGACATTATCTGAAGAAGAACTTGCAAAGGTACTTATTTTAAGAGATAACTTAAAAGTATCAGGCTCTGAATTCTATGAGTACTGGGTAGAAAAGAGTGGAGGGATTAATCCAGCGGGCCATTTATCCGGTGATGCTTTAAATGTCAATATGGAGCAGATCTATGAATGGAACCCAAGCATTGTCTATATAGGCAACTTTACAGAACTACAACCTAGTGACTTAATCCAGAATAAACTAGAAGGACAAGATTGGTCTGTGGTGGAGGCTGTAAAAGAAGGACAAGTTTATAAAATTCCAATTGGGGGCTATCGTTGGGATCCACCAGGGGTAGAAACACCTCTTATGATTAAGTGGTTAGCAAAAATCCAGCATCCAGAGCTTTTTGCAGAGATGGATATGGAAGAAGAAATCAGAACTTTCTTTAATGATGTCTATAACTTTGAGATGACAGATGAAATAATAAATGAAATTTTAGGTGATGTTCAAGATTTTTAGTCTATAAGTAGGAGTTTGTAAGGTGAAAACAATGAATAGGAAAAAATCCTTAATGAGAAATATTTATTTAAAAATTTTAATAATGATTGGCTTGCTAATAGGTGCATTCTTTTTCTCCATGTGTATAGGACGATATGATATCACACCTATTGAAGTGGTGAAAATTATTGTTGGACACCTTACAGGCAATCTAGAGCAGATAGACCCTATACATGTCAATGTCGTCATGCAAGTACGGCTTCCGCGAATTTTATTAAGCATGATCATCGGAGCAGGCTTAGCTTGCTCCGGAGCAGCTTATCAATGTCTTTTTGGTAATCCCTTAGTAAGTCCAGACATCTTAGGCGTATCAGCAGGGGCTGGCTTTGGTGCAGCCTTAGGAATTTTATTTTCAGCCAATGCCTTTATTGTACAAGGGCAAGCTTTGTTATTCGGATTATTAGCAGTTGCTATAGTTCTCGCTGTTTCTAGAATCAAGAATAAAACCCAATTATTTATGCTGGTACTCTCTGGGGTTATTGTGAGTGCACTTTTTGAGGCCTTTATTTCTCTCATAAAATATGTAGCAGATCCCCAAGATAAGTTACCGGCTATTACAGTATGGTTAATGGGGAGCTTAGCAGCTGCCTCTTACAAAAAAGTAATGATTGCACTGGTTACCATAGTCCCATGCCTAGTCATTATGTTTGTTTTAAGATGGAAAATGAATTTACTTTCTTTAGATGAAGAAGAGGCACGTTCCCTAGGGGTAAGGGTAGAGGTATTAAGACTTGTGATTATAGTCACCTCTACCTTAATGACAGCAGTCTCTGTAGCGCTATGTGGTGTTATAGGATGGATTGGATTGGTTATTCCCCATATTGGCAGATTTTTCGTTGGGAATGACCACAGAGGCCTAATACCTGTCAGCATCCTATTAGGTGGGATTTACTTATTACTCATTGATGGGATTGCTAGAACAATGACAGCAGCAGAATTACCCATTTCTATATTAACAGCTATTATTGGTGGGCCATTTTTTGCAGTCATGCTGAGAAAAACATTAGGAGGGAACACACGATGAAGTTAGAGATACGTAATGGGAGTTTTGGCTATGGAGAGAAGCCATTATTTAGTGATATTAATCTGGAAATAGGGAGTAACACCATCTTAACGATTTTAGGACCTAATGGTGCAGGTAAGACAACCCTTTTAAAATGTATCATGGGATTTTTAAAATGGAAACAAGGTGAAACCCTGTTAGATGGTAAGGAAATCACGTCTTATTCCAGTAGTGACTTCTGGAAAAAAACAAGTTATGTCCCACAGGCAAAGCAGGGTGTGTTTTCTTATCGGGTAGTGGATGCAGTGATGATGGGATTAAACAAAAAGCAAAACTTCTTTGCTATTCCATCCTCTGAAGATTATGATAAGGCCATTGAGGTTTTAGAGACCTTGGGAGTCAGTCAATTAGCCCATAAGTACTGTAATCAATTAAGCGGCGGGGAACTCCAAATGGTAATGATGGCTCGAGCATTAGTTTCTGAACCAGAACTTATCATCTTAGATGAACCCGAATCCAACTTGGATATGAAGAATCAGCTGCGGATTGTAAGTACCATTGAAAAGATAGCAAGTGAACTTAAGACAAGCTGTTTAATCAATACCCATTTTCCTAACCATGCCTTAAAGATTTCGAATGAAACACTCATGATGGGCTATGGGAATAAACATATTCAAGGAAGAACACTTGATATTGTAAGCGAAGAAGCCATCAGGGAGTATTTTGGGGTATGTTCAAAGGTAGTTTCCTTGGATATAGGCACGACCCAATATCGCACTATTTTTCCTTATGAAATATCAGAACAATTGGCTTAAATTAAAGGAACCCCTATTCGAGGAAGACTCGGATAGGGGTATTTTAGTGGAGGAAAATCAAGCAATAAATTGTACAATAATACTTGAAAATACAATTTCCTGCAAAAAATTGCAGGAACGGTCACAATTATTGACTGGGAAAAAGCCCTATAGTATATTGAATCCATAAACACAAACGATTGTACAAATGTATAAAATAATGTTTGTGATGAACTTATAACGATGCGCAACGTTATTGCAAGGAAAGTAAAATAGAGAAGTTAAAAACAAGGAGGCAATAAATATGGCAAAGGTAAAAAATTTTAAAACAATATTCCCTGCAATTTCGATTCCTTTTAATGAAGATAATACTATAAACGAAGCATCACTTCGTAGATATGTAAAATGGCTTGCATCTTTTGATGAAATTGGTGGTTTAGTTTGTAACGGACATACAGGAGAGATTACTGGACTTTCTCGTGCAGAAAGAAAACGTGTTATTGAGGTTGTGGCTGATGAAGTGGGGGATGAACTGACAATTATATCTGGTTTAAACTGTGAGAATACACTAGAATCTATTGAAATGGCAAAAGAAGCAAAAGAAGCTGGAGCTGACGGTATCCTTTTAATGCCTCCTCATATGTGGTTACGTTTTGGTATGAGTGACGATGCACCCTTCCAGTATGTAAAGGATATTGCAGACGGTGCGGACATTGATATTATTATTCACTTATATCCAGCAACTACAAAAGCCTTTTATCCAGTACAAACACTTGTAAAGATGTGTAAAGAAATCGAGCATGTAAAATGTATTAAGATGGGAACCCGTGTCAATTCTATTTATGAACATGATATTAGGGTGCTTCGTGAAGAGTGTCCAGACATTTCTTTAATCACTTGTCATGATGAAACCCTTTGTACTTCATGGTTCCCTAAAATGGATGGGGCACTTATTGGATTTGCAGGATGTGTACCTGAAATCATTTGTGATGCATGGAAAGATTTTAAATCTAATGCAAGAATTGATACATTACGCGATCATTCAGATAGAATTTATCACATTGCTCAAGCCATTTATGGTGGTGGACAGCCAAGTGGCGAAGCACATGCACGTTTAAAAGAGGCGCTTTATCAAAGAGGAGTTTTTGATAATGCATTGATGAGAAAACCAGTCCTACCACTCAATGATGAAGAGAAAGATTGGGTTAAAGTAGGTCTTGTAAGAAGTGGTTGCGGAAAAGTAACATTATAGTAAAAGAGATAGTGTAAAAGTTTAAAACACCATGTAAAACATAAGAGCAACTTACGATAAATGATATCTTTGTTTTATATGGTGTTTCTATTTAGGAGAATAAGCATATTTCTTTAATATCAAAGGTTATAGGTTACCTTTGCAACCTAAATAATAGAGAAGGAGAGTATGATTCTAGGGAAACTAATCATACGAATGTGATAAATATGGCTGATATAGGTATTAAATTGAATGAGCAATTTGATGAAACTAAAATACAGAAACTTTCATTTCTAGAATTATTAAAAAAAGTTGGTCCTGGTATTATACTAACGGGTATTGTTATCGGACCTGGTGCAATTACAACAGCATCTATGATTGGTGCCCAATATGGCTATAGCCTTATCTGGCTTTATATCTTAATTGCGTTTATGGGAGCTACCTACGTCCTTGTAACCTATAGATTATCGCTCTTAACAGGTATGCCCACCATTCATGCAATAAGACATTATTATGGTAAGGCTGCTGCAGGCTTCACAGGTTTTGCATTATTCTTAACCTGTTGTTTCTTTACCATTGGTAATATATCGGGAACAGGTGCAGGCATGAGCCTGATATTCGGAATGGACTGGAAGCTTGGCGCGGTGATTATGATTATAGTATTGGTATATTGCTATTTTTCTAAAGGCGTATATACCAAGATTGAAAAGGGCGTAGGGCTATGTGTTGTAGGTATGATTATAGCTTTCTACATAACACTAATAGGTACTGGTGGGCCAGACGTTGGTGAATTAGGTAAAGGTCTTGTAATTTGGCAATTTCCAGAAGGAAGTCTTACTACAGCACTTGGTTTTTTAAGTACACATGCAGCGTTAACAACAGGAATCTATGGAACATACCTTGGGGTTGAAAAGAAATGGAAGAAGGAAGACCTTTTTAATGGGACGATGAAAGCAGACGCCATTGTTCATGTATTAGGAGTAATTGTCATTAGTGCAGCTGTTATGATTGTTGCTGCAATCGTTTTAAATCCAACCAATACTGTAGTAAAGTCACCTTCAGAATTAGCAGAAATGCTAGTGCCAGTTATGGGAGGGATTGCAAAACCTATAATGGGTATTGCACTTCTAGGAGCAGGATTTTCGTCACTTTTAGGAAATACACAAAGAGGTGTTGTTTTACTTAATGCAGGATTTGATAAGCCTACATCCCTAGAACATAAGAGTATCAAAATAGGAGCACTGATTGTTTTAGGAGTATCTGCAGTAATCTGTTTCTTATATGAAGGATCTCCAGTACAACTTATCTTTATTGCGAACTTAGCCACAGCAATCGCGACACCTATATCAGGTGCGTTTATTTTAGCTATGCTTTGGAGAAAAGACACTACAGGTGGATTTAGACCACCAAAGGCACTTAGGATTTGTATGACGATTTGTTATATTATTTGTATTATATTAACCTCTTTTTCATTAGTACAATTATTATCTTAAAAGCGTATTTGCGGGAGTATACTTGCCTCACTTAGTGGGATGTAAGTTACTCCTTATTTTATAGTCTAGAAAAGTGGACGTTAGCCCACTTTCTTGTCTTGTAGGAAACTTCGTATTCTACACTTTCACTACTGCGCGAACCAATACGTGTTCTATGAACACTTTTGTTCTGTTCTTAGAATAGACAAAGCAAGCTTGAATTGTAGAGTCAAAAAATATATATTACAATAATATAAGCAAGATAGTATCTTTATAATTTTATGATTAATACAGGTAGTTTTAGATAAAATGAGACTAATGTATCTAGAGGTTTATTTAGGATATATAAACGTTTCATATTATAAAATACATTAAAGGGGGTGTATCATAAGGTGGCTACATTAAAAGATGTTGCAAAATTAGCTAATGTAGATATTAGTACAGTTTCAAGAGCAATCAATAATACTTCCTATGTTCATCCAGATACAAAGAGAAAAATATTTGCGGCTGTAGAACAACTTAGTTACAAGCCCAATGTATTAGCTAGAGGATTGAAACAAGGAAAACTATGTACTATAGGTGTTATTGTACCAAGTATTAGTTTATCTGTTTTTGGAGAGATGGTACAAGGTATCGAAAGTCAAGCCCATAAAATGGGATATAGTATTATGATTTGTAATACAGAAGATAATCCAGATTTAGAAGAACAGTATTTAGAGAGGCTTCGCAATAGTTTTTTGGACGGCATTCTCATAGCATCCACAGGGCAAAACAATAGATTAATAAGGGATATTAAAGCCAGTGGAATCTCGGTAATGCAAATGATACGCAAGCAAGATAAAGAGATTAGTAGTGTAATAGCTGATTATTTTGAGTGTGGATATGAAGGGGTTAGATATCTTGTATCAAAAGGATGTAAGCATATTGGTTTTATTAATGGGTCTACACAGATCATTCCTTATAAAGAGAGATATAGAGGTTATCATAAAGCAATGAAAGAATATGGGTATGAGGAGCATTTGGCAAATTCCTTACTACCTAGAGGAAATTTTTTTAAAGATGGATATGATGGCGTATTACAATTACTTGAAGAAGTTCCTGAGTTAGATGGAATCATGGTTGCAATGGATATACAAGGAATTGGGGCAATACGAGCGCTTAAGGAGAGAAAAATAGCAATTCCGGAGAAAATCAAAGTGATTAGTCTTACCGGACATTCTATCGGAGGTATGTTAGAAACAACCATGACCTCTATGGAAATGCCCGCAAGAGAGATGGGAGAACAGGTTGTGAAAATGATTATTAAAGATATTGAGGCAAAAGAAAATGAAAAACCAAGCTTACAGCATTTAGTTTTTGCAACGTCTTTAGTAGAAAGGGAAACAACATAAAAATAGTCCGGAAAAATGTTCGCACCTCATCATTAGGTCATAGAAGAGATGGGATAAATGATTGGAATACTTCTATTATGAGGGGGAAAGAGGGTAATTTCCCTGAATGAGGCTACTCACCATTTTTGCTCCCTTCATAACGATAGAAATTCCGTTACCTGGATGGACAGAAGAGCCCGTAAAATAAAGATTGTCTATAAATGAGCACACAGGCTGTGGACGTAGCCATGCACTTTGCAAGAAAGAAGGGGCAAGACCAAAAGCAGCACCTTGATAACAGTTGAATTTTTGTTCTAAATCCATAGGAGTGCTAATGGATTCATGAAGGATATAGGGAACTAAGGTATTTATACCAGCTAGGTGAGCCAGTTGCTTGAGGCAGATGTTGCGCATTTTTTGAATAGCTAAAAGTGACCAATAGGCTGGTTCAAAAGAGAGATTGGGTACACGAACCATCATATTTAAAGTGCTGCTGCCAGATGTACGGAAGTGCTCATCTATAGAAGATGGATAATAGATGTACATAGGAAACTTTAAGGGCATTATGCCACTAGCAACAGCGGAAAAAGCTTTTTCAGTATTGTGTATGAGATAAATATTATGGGTAGAGAGTTTAGGTAGATATATAGAAAGTGTGAGTCTTAGCATAAAGACCGAACACGTCATCTGAAAAGGGAAAAAAGGTTTCTGCGATGGGGAAGCTCTGTGGAGGAGGTGAGTAAGTGTAAAGTGATAATCGGCATCGGAAATGAAATAATCCGCTTTTTTCATACTTCCTGATGCAGTTCGTACACCATAGGCCCTTCCTTTAGAGGTCAAAAGCCTCTCTATAGGTTCATTACAATAGAGCTGCCCCCCACAGGTAATAAAGGCACGTTCAAGTGCTTTGGCATAGGCGCCCATACCACCTTTAATATGTGTCAGACCTGTCACTTGAGTAAAAGCAGGGATAGTGGCATAAAGCTGGGAGATCCGATGAGTGGGGAATCCCATATAGTAAGTCTGAAATAAAAGAAAATCTCGTAGCTTAGGGCAACGGACTCTCTCCTTGATGGCATAAGAAGCAGTTTTGAGGGGATTGAGTCTAATGAGGGCAGAAAGTTTATCAGCTTTAAACAGTTCTTTGAGGTGTGTCAAGGGCTGAGAAAGCAGGAGGGAGTCAGCCAATAGGTATTTTTGATAAAACTCTTTGATAAAGTTAATATAGTCACTGAAGGACTCGCCATAAAAGGCTTCAAAAGCAGATTTTTGATAAATGAGATTTTGAGGTAAAGTAAAAGAAGAGCCATCTTCATAAAAGACACGGTATAAATCATCTAAGTAAATTTCAGAAAAATAATCCTTAAAGTTAAGGCCTACATCTGCAAAAATTTGGCGATAAGCAAGAGGGTCGATGCCAATAGAAGCAAAACTGTCATAGGCAGGATAGCCCAAAAGGCTAGGAATAGATTGAATGACCCCACCTACCTGAGGGCATTTTTCGTAAAGGGATACCTGATAGCCAGCATGTAGGAGACGAAGCCCACTACAAAGCCCACCAATACCACCGCCTATAATAATAACATGCTGCATAATGACGCCTCCCTAATCAAGTAAATTGGTACGTTTAGTAATGGAATAGTTGCTTGATATCCTATTAATTATTATCTATTTTTTTGAAATTTAAACAAAAAATGTTAATTCAGATTAAAGGAAGCAACATATAAGACATTTCATAGTTAATGTGGATTTTTCCAGCATATTCTGTGCTGTAAAGAATTCCGTAGGAGGAAACATCCAAAATTTCTCCTTCCGTCATATGAGATATTAG
Source organism: Bacillota bacterium (assembly GCA_023412455.1). Classification (GTDB taxonomy): domain Bacteria; phylum Bacillota; class Clostridia; order Lachnospirales; family Cellulosilyticaceae; genus Sporanaerobium. The sequence goes on along the minus strand of JAEYNQ010000236.1, from coordinate 2,493 downwards.
GGATTCTTTGTTATTTAAATAGTTTATACCATTTAACATTTTAGGTAATTCACTAACTTCCTCTACCTTATGGCATACACACGTCAACAGAAAATCCTCTAGTACATTCTCTAATAAATCCTCTTTTGTCATATTGTCCCTCCTCAAAGCAATTTTTCAAAATAAGCCATTGTGATTTGCTTGCTTATGATATATTTTATTATTTAGAAAATTATGAACTGTATAAATACAAATGTTAATCATTAAATCCTTGTACTTTTTTTAAAGTTATTTTTTACCAGCATAATAAAGTACTATTCATAAAAAAAGATAGATGAAAATATGACAAATAGGTTGCCTATAATGAATTATCATGTTTAAATATAAACATAATAAATATTTATAAAATTAAAAATTAAGTACTATACAAGTAAATATTTAAAGATTATGGGGGCGGCTTAAATGAAGGAGTATTTTGAATATAAGGATGGAAAGAGCTCAAATTTTTGGCAGATTGAAGTAGAGGATTGTGTTGTGGATATAACTTCTGGGAAAATAGGCACGAGTGGTAGGAACTTATCAAAGGAATTTCAGAATGCTGAAGAGGCTTCTTTGTATTATAAACAACAAGTTGCGAAAAAACTAAAGGAAGGATATAATGACCCAAAAGTTTCAAAGCTTACATTAGAGCAAACGCCTTATTATAAAAATAATAAGGCCTTTAATCATCATGACAAAGTTGAGGGGATATATTATTATACGGATAAAGAAAGAATTCTGTCCTATTGTAAAAATTATTTTTATATTTGGTCAAAGGAAGGGGATTTATTGGATACCTTTAACTTCTATGAAGATGTAGGCATTTTGAAAGGGATTTTTATTAGACAGATGGGGAATACCTCTAAATTTTTGTTTTATGTTTGGAAGCGAATGAAAGATAGGGTATATATTTTTGATTTAGAGAATGATTGTTTCAAACTCATTTCTAATAAGAAACTAGACCTCCCTTTTAATCATTATAATGTTGCTGTTGATATAGACAATCAATATATTTATTTAGCTTATTCTAATGGACTCGTACTAATGGATGATGAGCTCAATACCGTTAAAATATTAGAATTCCCATATGAGAATAATATAGGCGCAGTCATTAACGCGCATTCACAGTGGGTTGCCTTGGCATGTTGTGGTGAAGGAGAAGGGCAAACAGTGGCAATACTAGATATGACAGGTAAGCTTGTAAGTGAATTTCAAGCAAAAGTGACCAATAAGCTAGGGCATAGTATAATGACCTTTAACAAGGAAGGAACACAACTATATACTTTGTATGAAGATGATGATGGTCAAACCAATGTACAAGTATGGAATCCACAAGACGGTACATTAATCAAACAAATGCCTGATACTAAAGCTTCAGGTTGTGTTCATTCCCTTTCTTTATTAAGTGAGGAGAAGTGGTTAATAACACTCAGTGGGGCTGAAGATATTACTTTATGGAACGTAGAGAAAGGAAGAGTTGAGTGGACTAGAAAGGGGCAAAGTTCCTGGGGTAGTGTATGTTTTTTGAAGGATTTAACCTTTTATCAATCTGTTGATAACGTTATTTATAAAGTTAATAAGGAGGATGAAGAGAATATAGAGGTAGGGGGAATAAGTAGCCTTTGCCAGAGTTTATTTTATGATGACAGGAGAAAGCAACTATGGGTGGCAGATAATAATGCAGTCTTATGCTATTCTCAAGAAGGAGAAATAGTTTATAAGACACAGGCCCAGTCATTAGAGGCTTGTTTTGAACATAAAGGAGGTTTAAAACTATTAGTTAGTGCTGAGACATCTCATAATGGTAAAAGGGTTTGTTCTTGGCTTAGTTTAGAAGATTTTGAACAGGTACCTTTCCTTGAGGGATATTTTAGAAGCATAGTTTTTGATGAAAAACTTGTTGTTTCTTATGAAAAAGAGACCGAGAACATCAAAATATGGAATCATAATGGCAAATTATTAAAAACAATCAAAATCAATAGATGTAGCGCCATGTATTTATTGAAAGACAAGAAGCTACTCATTAGTAATGGCAAGAAGAATGAAATATGGCGTATTGACGAAGGCAATTTAATGTTTACTTTTAAGGAAGATATAGAGAAGGTTAAGGTTCACGCCCATTTACCTTATTTCATTACTGCTGCCAAGAGTACAATGAGGCTATGGAATGGCCAAGAGGATACACCATTAAGTGTGGAAATATTAGCTGGTACAGTAAAAGAAATAATTAGTGAAAGCTTTTTAGATGTCTTTCTGATCATTGATGATACGGGAAGAATGTATACATTTAACCCAGAGACACTTGAACTAAAAGTTCTAGTACATATGAATAAGCCTATTGATAAAGCTGCGCTGAGTGCTACAGGAAAATTGTATGCTGTAACGGAAGAATTAGATTTATTGGAATTAGATTTAAAGGAGTATTTAAATAGGCAAGAGATAGAACTTTGTAGCAATACAGGAAGTTCTTGTACC
>JAEYNQ010000234.1 GCA_023412455.1 Bacillota bacterium | reverse complement strand
CAGAGAGCCTCTTTAAGAGGCTGTAAGTCATAATGGCACTGCGAAACACGCCTTTAGGCGTAAGTCAGTAATGAGCCCTGGAGGGGCAAAAATTAAACCACCACTTGAAGTGGTGGTTGATAACTTTGAGAATTAGATGAAATGGATGGAAAGGTTACTGAGACGGAAAAGTATTTTTAGAGAAAGTAGAAAAAAAGATAACGTAAAAACAAAAGGTATCAAAGTTATAATGAATTAATATAATGAGTAATAGGACTAGCAGTGTGCCTAATCTTGTTAGTATAGTGGTTAATGATATAAAATAAAAATGTAAAGGTCTTACTGTAAAATCAAATTGAACTAGAAAACTTTTCATAATGAATAACCCTGGCATAGGATTCATAAACCATCAAAAACCAACTGGAAAGGAAATGTACTCTAATCGCAATGATAGTTTAAATTCTCTTAAAAACAAATATAAAAGTTTTAGGAAGTGTCATTTTCTATCCTTGCCTCATGGCACCAGAGGAAATCATTGAATAGCAATTAGAACGTATATACTTTATTTTTTGAAATTCATCAAAAAATATATGATAATTAAGCAAAAGGTATACAGGAGAGAGAACAAGCAATCTAAGAAGAATATATAAAATTTACCTATATACTTAAGGGGGGTTAAGCATATATAATAGGTGTAGGGTATGTCCCTATATTATGGGATGTGAAAGACTTATATTATAGAGCCGTAGGTTATTCGGTTATATTATGAAACCGTACATTATACGGAGGGGGTGCCAATGTTGGATGAATACAAAAAAATGGGTGGCGATGAGGAGCAGACCATTTACTGTAATTGCTGCGCAAAGCCAATTGAGAGAACGAAGATAATTGGCAAATATGTAGATCATCTACATGTTGAAAAAGCTTGGGGATATTTTTCGTCGAAGGACTTAATGAGGCATTCTTTTAACATCTGTGAGAAATGTTATGACGAGTGGATTGCTAGTTTTACTATTCCAGTAGCAGAATATAGTATAGAAGAACTTAGAATTTGTTCGGAAGAAGAGATGCAACAACTTAATGTGGCATATGCTCAGCAATTAGCCAAATAAGGTGCACTTAATGGAGGTAGCAACTTAAATCATTTTAAAAAAGGAGCCGTAGCATGTGAACTGCTCCTTACCAGATAGGTAACCAAAAAAAATTTTTTCTGCCAGTAGAGTATAATCTACTGGCAGTTTTTATGCTACTTAAAAATATATTTTGGACCTTTCTATTGGCATTAAGGCACTTAAGCTTCTCAACAATTCTTATGATTGTAGTACGCGATATAGATTTCTACTGTATATAATGATGGGGTATGTCTTAGCTGGTGATTTCTCATGAATCAGTTCATGATACTTCTTTATCTAACAATGAATTTTAATTAAGTTTAGTATTTCATTTGTCTACATGGAAGATCACAGCTCCTTTATAATATGATAAGATAATGAATAATTGTTTTAGCATAGGTAACACTTTAAGCAGTAACTTAAATTAAAATAGAGTCTTATCATTGTAACAATTTCTATAAGAGGCTATAATAAATAAGTAGTAAGAAAGGAAAGTGAATATGCTTGATATATGTTTATTAGGGACAGGTGGAATGCTTCCCCTTCCAGACAGATATTTAACGTCATTGTTAGCAAGACTTAACGGAAGAAAATTACTCATCGATTGTGGAGAAGGAACTCAAGTAACTATGCGTCTGCTAGGATGGGGATATAAAACCATAGATGTTATCTGCTTTACCCATTACCATGGAGATCATGTGACTGGACTTCCAGGCCTTTTGCTAACAATAGGTAATGCAGGGAGAAAGGAGCCTCTGACAATTATTGGACCTCCAGGCTTAAGAAAGGTAGTAGAAGGACTTACAGTAGTTTGTAAAGACTTAGCATTTGAATTAAAACTCATTGAGTTAGAATATGAGGAACAGGAACTACAAATAGGAGAATTTTATATCTCCATTTTACCTGTACCGCATAATGTAAAGTGCTTTGCTTATACCATCGAAAATAGAAGAAATCCTAAATTTATAGTGGAAAAAGCAAAAGCCAATAATGTGCCTCAGAAATTCTGGAAACCCTTGCAACAAGGAAAGACAGTGACAGAAAAAGGAGAAACTTACACACCAGATATGGTATTAGGACAAGCTAGAAAAGGAATTAAAGTCTCTTATTGTACCGATTGTAGGCCGATACAAGAATTAGAGGCATTTATAAAAGATGCAGATTTATTTGTTTGCGAAGGCATGTATACAGAGGATGACTATTTAGAACAGGTTAAAAAGCATAAACATATGCTTGGCAGTGAAGCTGCAAAACTGGCGAAAGCAGGAGCAGTTAAAGAACTTTGGTTAACACACTTTAGCCCAGCCTTACCACATAGTTATATTAATATTGATCACATTAAACCTATCTTTGATAATACTTACATTGGTCAAGATCGTATGACTAAAACCCTAGATTTTTGTGAAGAGTAATAAGAAAATGCATGAAGAGGAAATGGGGGAAGTACATGAAAAAGGTAATCATATTTTTAGTATTAATTGCATTATGTGGATTTTATTTTATTTCTATGCAAAATAGGGGAAGACAAATAACAAGAGGTAATAGAAAAGAGAGCATTCAAGAAAAACTTGTAGAAGCCCAAGATGAAATAGTTTCCAAGGGCTTTAATACACCCGTAGAATTAATAGAAATGAATAATAAACTAATGGGTTTATTTTATTCAAGTCATGGGTCGGAAGAGGATATAAGTAAATATGTAGAAACTATCCGTATGCTTTATAGTGAGAGATTAAGAAGAACCGTTGAACAGGCCCAACAAGAGGCTACCCTTCGTCAAGAAATAGCTAATTATACAAAACCTCTGGTTATTATAAAAAGTGAAGTCAAAGAGACTCGCTCAGCTATGGAAACAGAAGAAGGTTCTTCCAAAGAAAAGACAAGTGGAGAGGAAGACTTGATAGTACGTGTCATGCATTATACAAATAAACAGGATGTTGAACGTAACTATTTAGTCAAAAAGGAAAATAACTCATGGAAGATAGATGGTTGGGAAGATAGTAAAAAAGAGACTAAAGAGGACAAGACGGAGGAATAGAAATGGGAAACATAAAAGTGCTAGCCATTGAGACTTCTTGTGATGAGACAGCAGCAGCAGTTATACAGAATGGTAGAGAGGTATTATCTAGCATTATTTCGACTCAAATTGATTTGCACGAAAAATATGGTGGGGTTGTACCAGAAATTGCATCGCGTATGCATGTAGAAAAAATCAACCTAGTTATAAAGGAAGCCTTGGAAGCAGCCAATCTAACCTTAGACGAAATAGATGTTGTTGGAGTAACCTATGGGCCAGGTCTTGTAGGGGCGTTATTAGTAGGGGTAGTAGCGGCGAAATCCATAGCTTTTGTCAAAAATAAGCCTTTAATTGGTGTCCATCATATAGAGGGACATATAGCAGCAAACTATATTTCACATCCTGAGTTAGAACCTCCTTTCTTATGCCTGGTAGTATCAGGGGGACATACTCATTTAGTAAATGTGGATAGCTATACTAGCTATGAAATTATAGGGAGGACAAGAGATGATGCAGCTGGAGAGGCCTATGATAAGGTAGCAAGGGCTATTGGCCTCACCTATCCAGGAGGACCTAAAATTGATAAACTAGCTAAAGAAGGTAATAAGGATGCTATTAAATTCCCTAGAGCAATGATGGATGAAGGTTATGACTTTAGTTTTAGTGGTGTAAAATCAGCTGTTCTTAACTATGTGAATGGAGCTAAAATGAAGGATGAACCAATAAATGTTGCGGATGTTGCAGCAGCCTTCCAAGCAAGTGTAGTAGATGTATTAGTGGGAAAGGCCGTGGCAGCAGCAAAAGAGCGTCATATGACTAAAATAGCCTTAGCAGGAGGTGTAGCATCTAATCAGGGCTTGAGAGAGGCTATGGAAGTAGCTTGTGAGCAAAATCATATCAAGCTTTACTATCCAGAAAGAGTACTTTGTACAGATAATGCAGCAATGATAGGCTGTGCAGCTTATTATGAATATCTTAAAGGAAGTAGAGCAGGAATGGACCTAAATGCTGTACCAAATCTCCCACTAGGGAAAAAATAAACCAAAAAAAGGAGGAAACAATGAAGCAGATCATTAGGATTCTCTTTTCAGGAATCATAGGGGGAATAGCCACACTTAGCTTCGAAGAACTAGAAAAATTAGGTGTTATTAACATACCTCAAGAGCAAGGAATATTCTATTTAATATACGGTAACAAGGGAATTATTTTATTTATTATAGCTTTTGCACTTATTTATTTGACGATAAGTATTCCTGTAGCTCGGCAGATAGCTGGGAAATTAGAGGGAACCCTTAGAAAATACCCTATGCAAGAAATACTCATGTATATTATTGGGTTAGCTATTGGCTTAAGTGTAGCTAATATGATAAGGACAGGTTTTTTCTTAGAAAGATTAAAGCCCATAGGTGATATATTCGTTTTCCTTATCTATTTAGGGTTAGGCTGCTTTGGTATTTATCTTGTACACATCAAAAAAGAAGAAATTAAAGGATGGCTAAGTAAAAAGGGAGAGATGATGCAACACTCCCATGCTAAAATTTTAGATACTAGTGTTATTATTGATGGAAGAATACTCGATATTATCCGGGAAGGATTTATTGAAGGCAAAATCATTATTCCATCTTTTGTACTGGATGAACTCAGACATATTGCTGATTCTTCAGACAGCTTAAAGCGTAGTAGAGGACGTAGAGGCTTAGATTTACTCAATGAATTAAAAACTGTCAATACTGTCCCTGTGGAAGTGTTAGATATTGATTATAGTGATTTAAGTGAAGTAGACAGTAAGCTTTTAAAATTAGCTACCCAACTACAAGGTAAGGTTGTAACAAATGATTTTAACTTAAATAAGGTAGCTAAGATTCAAAAAGTGCAGGTGCTTAATATTAATAATCTAGCGAATGCAGTAAAACCTATTTTGCTTCCTAATGAAGAATTAACAGTAACAATTGTAAGAGAAGGCAAAGAACAAGAGCAAGGGCTTGCTTACTTAAGTGATGGCACCATGATTGTAGTAGAAGGTGGCAGGCAATATGTAGGGACTACTGTTCAAGTTATTGTAACGACAGCTCTACAAACTTCAGCAGGTAGGATGATTTTTGCCAAAGTTAATCAAAAGGCGTAGAGTAAGTAATAGCTTTCTATACTTTGCCAAGATGATTTAATAGCATCAAAATATTAGAAATAAAAAGATAGATAAATAAAAAGACAAGGAAACTATACGCCAAAAGGTAGAGACTAAATATAAAGGCCTCTACCTTTTTGCTTTATGCTATGATATAAAGATAAGATTCAACAGATTGATTTAATCAATAATATTAGACAACAATGGGCATTAAAAAAGATGACTCCTGTAAACTACAGAAATCACCTTTGATCTAGGATATAGTCTCTTTTTGTATACGCTACATATGGGGGACATTCTCATCCCACTATTAAGATAGGGAAATATATAAAATTAAGAAGTTGCATTTTTCTTCCAGAAGATATAAGCCGTCACCATAAAGACAGCACAAATAGTAAGGTACATCCAGAAGAGCGGACTTTGCATACCGACATATAAGATAATAAGTGACCCCACTATAGCTAAAATAGGATTAACTTTACTTTTCCAAAAACCTTTAATTTGTCCTTGTAAACCTAAACGCAAAACATGAACATAAAGTAAGATGAAGCTAATGTAATTAAAAGTAATAGAAATCTCAGAGACATCAGAGTTAGGAAGGAGATTATATTTCTGAGTAATGTAATGAAGAATGGACCAAAAAAGTGAAATAATTAAAGCTACTAAACCAGAAATATAAGGGGTTCCTAAACGAGGGCTGATTTTCACCATTTTTTCGGAACAAGGAAACATCTTACGAAGGCCAAGTGAATAAGGTAATTGAAAAAGAGCCATCATAAGTCCGTTAGCTGTACCGGCAACAGAGATAATAATGAAGATTAACAAAGCTTTGGCAGACCAAGGACCAAAAAGGGTTAAGGCAGCATGATTAACGTGAGCATCTCCCTCAGCCATAATAGTTTCTGGGCCTAGATAAATACTAATACCTATAAAATACATTAAATAGATAAGAAGAATAAATACAGGAGCTAGAATAAGGGCAAAAGGAATATTCTTTTTAGCATCCTTAACTTCATGGGAAATAGAAGTTGCAACGATCCAGCCATCAAAAGAAAAAACAATAGGTGCTAAGGCGGCTAACCAAGAACCAGTTTGCAACGTTTTTGTATCACTCAGTATTTCAAAACTAGGGTTTCCCCAGATAAAACCGGCTACGCCAATAATAATTAGGGGAATAAGCTTGATGATAGTAGCGGCATTTTGAAAATAACCAGCTAGTTTAGAAGAAAAAAGGCTCAAAAAAAAGATTATTAAAAGAGTAACTAATCCAATAAGAGAGCATGTTTCTAAAGAACTTTCGATATTAAATAAAAGACAGGTATATACCCCCACAACATATGTAATTACAGCAACTAAAGTAGGATAATATAAGAAGGTTTGAAACCAACCAAAGCAACAACCAACCCCACCATTATAAGCATCCTCAGCGTAACTTATAACTCCACCAGCTGCATCGTTACGGGCTGCTAACTCCGCAACAGTAAGACTTCCAAAAATAATGCTAATAGCAGCAACACAAAAGGCCAGAGCTCCTAAGCTAATGCTTCCACCTGTAGCAACAAGTATATTATCGCTCTTGAAAAAAATCCCCGAGCCAATAACTACACCAACAATCATAGCAATGGTGGTAAAAAGACCATATTTGTTATTTTTCATAAATAACCTCCTTAGTACAATAAAAAAACAAGATAAGATATTATTATTTTACGAACAATACGATTCTTATTATATAAATAAAGGAATAACTTTACAATAAATAATCTACAAAAAACTACAAAAATCTTATTATAAATGATAAACTACTAAAGTATCAAACTAAAGCCAGAGAAGTCTGGGGACAGGTCATGACCGAATGAATTAAAAATCTGGGGACAGGTCATGACTGAATGAATTAAAGACTTAGGTGACAGGTCATAGCTAACTCATTGAAAGGGATGAAAAAGGGACAGGTCATGACTAAATAAATTATAATAACAACTGGATCATAGGTAAAGGAACTTGATAGAATGATAGGGTGTGTTGTGAACATATACCTTTATTAATAAATATCTTTATAAATAAATATGAAGGAGAAAAGATATGGAGAAGGTAACAGCAATTATTGTAGCAGGTGGAAGTGGTAAAAGGATGGGAACAACCATTAAAAAGCAGTATTTAAAGTTAAAAGGAAAGGAAATATTGGCATATTCCATCCAAGCGTTTGAAAGATGTCATTTCATTGATGAGATTATTGTAGTAGTAGCAGAAGAAGAAATAGAGTATGTAAGAAAACAAATTGTTGATAAATATGAACTAAATAAGGTAACCCGTATAGTAGCAGGAGGAAAGGAAAGACAGGATTCAGTTTATAATGGTCTTATGGCTACGGAAGGGGAAAGTACTTATGTAATGATTCATGATGGAGCGCGACCATTTATAAAAGAAGAAACAATTCTTAAATGTTTATTAATGACAAAAGAGAAAAAAGCAAGTATTGTAGCTGTTCCAGTAAAGGATACAGTAAAAATTTGTGATTCTCAATCACGAGTAGTTGAAAAAACACCTAATAGAAATTGTTTATGGAGCGTACAAACTCCTCAGAGTTTTGAATACAAGTTATTGATGCAAGCATATGATTATGCTCAGAAGCAAAACTTACAAGTAACAGATGATAGTATGATTGTAGAAGCCTTTGGAAAAGAAGTTTATATAGTTGAAGGAGAAGATACAAACATAAAGATTACTACACCTATAGATATTATTATAGGTGAATCAATATTAGCACCATAAAAAGATAAAATAGCTAAGTAACTAGTACTTTATAAGTAATGCAAAAAAATATAAAAAAGTAGTTGACGTATGACAAACGATATGCTATATTAAATAAGCACTAAGGCAAGGGCACACAACAAAAACATCAAGTTAAGAGCTTGAAAAAAAATGTTGACAATAAGTGCTTGATAGTGTAAGATATATTAGGTCAGCAGATTTGCTGATTTGAAACATAATAAGGAGAGATGGTCGAGTTGGTTTAAGGCACCGGTCTTGAAAACCGGCGAGGGTAACACCTCCCTGGGTTCGAATCCCAGTCTCTCCGTTAATCTGAATAATTGAGTGTGGAGAAACACTATGGAGAAGTACCCAAGTGGTCGAAGGGGCTCCCCTGGAAAGGGAGTAGGTCGCTAATAACGGCGCGAGGGTTCAAATCCCTCCTTCTCCGCCATTGAATTAATCAGGTTAAATGATGAACATTGAAAACAAAATAGTAACCATAAAACCAGTCGATTCATGAACTTAACTTTAAGTTCAAGAGTACTTTAAGTACTAAGTAATAAGTCAGCAACTTAAGTTGCATGGACAAACTTCTATATGAGAGTT
>JAEYNQ010000202.1 GCA_023412455.1 Bacillota bacterium | reverse complement strand
GTTTTTACTTTTTACATAGTTTAAGGTTTGGTCAATGTATTCCATACGCTTAAGTAGATCTTGACCTACTTGCTCTCCTATAAAGAGTAGATAGTAATCACTATTTTCCAGTTGCTCCTTCACCCAGCTCTCCTCTTTATCATCTAAAGCATATACGGTGTCCATTCCCACAGGTAAGCAGCCTTTTTCTATAAACCCTCTAATTAGTTTTCTCTGTTCTCCATTCCAAGAAAAATTAAGTGTGTCTATAAAGACTTGATATACTTTTTTCATACCTTCCCACCTTTTTAGCTATTCTATGTTTTTCTTCATTATTGTATAAAATATTATATCTTATATTATTTTCTTTGAATTAACTTCTATCAATTTAATTTTCTAATTTATTCTCTGTTCCTTTACCCTCACCGATTCTAGCTTTACCTTAGCCTCTCCTTTAAATCCTTAAGTCACTTCCTTTATTGTGCTTTTAGCAGTCAAAATTTGTAAGATTTTAAGTGTCTTTCCCTATACCAAAGCCCATTATTCGTGTATAATGAACTATACTTAAAAAATAAACCTTAAGGAGAATGTCATGAGTACTTCTTTCAAAGAACTTTTATTAAATGACGGGCTAATTACTGGACTAGAAAAGCAAGGCATTACTGTACCTACTGCTATTCAAGTCCTTACTATACCTGCCTTTTTAGAGGGCAAAGATCTTATTGTTGAATCCCATACTGGAAGTGGTAAAACCCTTGCCTTTTTACTTCCTCTTTTTCAAAAAATCAATGTTTCTAAAAAAGAAACTCAAGCCTTGATTTTGGCCCCTACTCATGAATTAGTCATGCAAATTCATGCCCAAATTGGCCTCTTAGCCACTAATAGTGGCTTTCCTATGACTTCAACCCCCATCATTGGGGAAGTCCATATGGAAAAGCAAATCAAAAAGCTAAAGGAAAAACCACATATTGTAGTGGGCTCCTGTGGACGTGTACTGGATTTGATGCGTAAAAAGAAGCTAGCACCTCATACCCTTAAAACGATTATTATTGATGAGGCTGACAATTTATTAGATAATAAGCAGGCTGGCCCTATTCAAGAAATCATTGGTCTTACCATGAGAGACCGACAGCTCTGCACCTTCTCAGCCTCTATTAGCAAAAAGACACTAGCCATGGCTAATGGTCTTATGCAGGACCCTGTCGTTCTCAAAACAGCACCTAAAACTTCCCTTAACCCACAGATTGAGCACCTTTATTTGGTAGGGGACCGTCGTGAAAAGTTTGACCTCCTTCGCAAGCTTTTAGCTGCTACCCAGACTAAGAAGGCCCTCATCTTTGTGAGTCAAAATACAGATAGTGAAGGACTGGTTGAAAAACTCAACTACCATCAGCATCCCACAGCTTCTATCTCAGGTAAATCCACTAAGGAAGACCGTAAGACTGCCCTTACTCGCTTTCGCACAGGCAAAGTAAAATGTCTTGTTTCCTCGGATTTATCCGCCAGAGGCTTAGATGTGCCCGAAATCACTCATGTCTTTCATTTTGACTTTCCACTGACAGCTAATGAGTATTTACACCGAGCTGGTCGTACCGCTCGTGGGCTTCTTTCTGGGACTTCTATCTGTTTAGCCACGCCTAAGGAATTAGGTGCTATTCGCATCTATGAAAAAGAATTTGGCATTCAAATCAAGCCTGTCCAACTCAAAGAAGGTAAAATCATTCCTGGAACACCCCCTATAAAGAGTACTATTCCTAAAGCTCTTTCCACTAATAAAGGCGCTTCTACCAAAGGAACTGCCCCTCAAGGGCATGCCCTTAAAGCAAATAGGGCTAAGTCAGAGGATAAAAAGAGATATTCTCCAAAACCCAATACACCTAAATCAGGTAACTCCAAATTTAAGGCCACTAAATCGCACTGATGCAAGTAAAAGGAGGAGCAGCTCCCACTAATAGCTCCTCCTCCTTTTATTCTAAATCTTAATACTTTCTCCTTAACGACTAAGGTAACATTACTTCCTATCACTCACTTTATGACTTGATTATGAACTAAAAGAGGAGCGTACATATGACTAGAAAAATTCAACTTAACTTATCCCATACTTTAAAAGAGCTTACCACAAGTCTTGAAGAAACAGTAAAGGAAATCTGTCCTTCTCCTTCTGACCCCTTTGAAAAAGAAATCATGCGTTTTGCTCAAAAATATACTGTTCCCATTGCTTCTTCCCTGGATGAACTTTTAGAAGCCTCTTTAACTTCCAGCCCTTACCTCCCTAAGACAGAGACAAAGCCTTTAAGTCAACTGACAGATCAAATCACTTAACCCAAAAACCACCTTTAGACTTCTATATGGCTTCAAGGTATTAAAGTAAATACTTTGCCCTCAAGGCTACTAAAAAGAGAGAGTAGACGTCTTTTCTACTCTCTCTTTTTAATGCATGATGATTAGCTTTTAATTTCTTAAGAGCTTACTCTTCTATCCTTAACACTTAATGTGCCTATTTTAGAAAGCACAAAAACCACCAAGGCTGTCCAAATAAAACTAAAGGTAATAAGATGGGCTAAGGTAAAACTTTCCTTATAGACAAATACACCCAGTAATAACGTAAGTGTGGGACTAATATACTGAAAAAATCCTACAATTGAAAAAGGAAGCTTCTTGACGCCATAACCATAGAGTAGTAAGGGAATGGCTGTAACCACTCCTGCTAGAGGAAGAAGGATGAATTGAGTGGGGCTTAGTATCCCTATAGCGCCTACTTTATTGATCTCACATACCAAAAGATAAATCAGTGCAACAGGAAAAACCGTAGCTGTCTCTAGAGTTAATGAAATCTGAGGTTCCAAGTTGGCTTGCTTTTTAAGGGCTCCATAGATGGCGAAGCTAAAGGCGAGTCCCAGAGCCACAAAAGGAAATTTACCAAATTCTATAATCATAACAAGAATCCCTAGAGCTGCTAAACCAACGGAAAATAATTCCCATTTATTAAATCTTTCTTTAAAGCATAATCCACTTATCACAATAACGACTAAAGGATTCATAAAGTATCCCATGCTAGACTCAATAACATGTCCATTATTTACTGCCCATATGTAAGTAAACCAATTCACTGTAATACTTATGCCCGACAATAGCATCAGTCGAAAGCTTTTTTTATTTTGGCAGACCTTTTTAAGTGTTTTCCACTCTTTCGTTATACTGATCATCATCACACAAAAAACTAATGACCATACAACGCGATTCCCTAAAATATAAAGAGGGGATACACTACTCAAAACCTTCCAATAAATAGGAAGTATTCCCCATAAAACATAGGCAAGTGCTGTCGCTCCAATTCCCTTTTTCATATTGCTCCCCCATTTGTAATATTTTAAATATTAGTTGATTATATCACACCTTCTATTAAAATCAAGAGTCTCTTCCACTAGCTTACCCTCTTTCTGTTTTCTTTTTAATTTCAAAAAAACCTATTAGATATCCTTTTCCTGAACTATCCCCAATAAATTAGACCTAAATTTCCCTTATGACTTTCATAGTTTGCTATTTTTGTTATTTTACTACATGCTTTTATTATCTAAATACAATATTATTTACTTCTCATCTGTTTGTGAATAAAATCAGTACTTCGTAGAATAATAATCCTCATAAGAATGAAAGGAATGAATGGAATGGATCAATTTAACTTTACAGTTTCCTACTTAGATGAGCAAGGTCAAAAACATGATAAAGAAGTTTATTTAGATAGCAGAGATTACAAAAGACATTATGAAGAAAACTTTTCCATCCTCATGCAAAACTATCCTCCAGATCAAGCAGAAAAACATATTTTAGCGACTAAAAAACACTATATCGAAGAAACCTTGGCTCACCAATTTGGTCCCAATGTTTCTCTAGAATACGATATAGCTGAAATGATTAATACATTGGATCGCGATATAAAAGGCCTTTTATAACAAAAAGAGGCCTTTCAACAGATTTATAATTTTTAAATGGAATTTCTCATAAAAAGAGCATCTGCCTAGGCTTAGTTCTCTCCTATTTCCTCCTCTAGACCTATTATTACTTTTATGCTAGAATAAAGGAAAATAATTATCGTTTAAAAGGAGTTATTTATGAAACCTTTATTTTTACATTATCCCAAATGTACAACCTGTAAACGTGCCTTAGCTTCTTTGAAAAATCTAGAAGTGGAAGTAGAGGAACGTCATATTGTAGAAAATAATCCCAGTTCCTTAGAACTAGCTGCTTGGCTGAAACAAAGTGGTTTAGAAGTTAAAAAGTTTTTTAACACCAGTGGTAACCTTTATAAGGGGCTTCAGCTAAAAGATAAGCTTCCTACTCTCTCAACTGAGGAAGCTATAGAACTTCTAGCTACCAATGGTATGCTTGTCAAAAGACCTCTTCTGATTACTGACAAATCCATTATCATTGGCTTTAAAGAAGAAAAATATCAAGAGCTCTTCTCCTAAGCGATTCATAAAAGACGAAAAAAAGCCTTTTAGAAGTATTAGCTTTTGCTAATGCCTCTAAAAGGCTTTTATCTTATTTTATTATTTATTAGTACTTGGTATAAAAGGAATAATTCGGGCAGCTACATTTTGCATGGTCAGTGATTGAAGCCACACGGTTCCTGGGCCTGTTAGTTTTGTAAGGAATAGGCCTTCTCCCCCAAAGAAAATATTAGCAAAGCCTTTAACAGTCTCTACTTCATAACTTACACTACTTTCAAAAGCCACTACATTTCCTGTATCTACCTTCAATACTTCTCCTGCCCTAAGTTCTCTTTTAACAATACTTCCTGCAGCTTCTAAAAATGCTGTCCCTTTGCCAGATAAACCTTGTAAAATAAAACCTTCTCCACCAAATAAACCACTTGAAATTTTACGTGTAAATTTTACACTTAATTCTACTCCTTGCTCTGCACAAAGAAAAGCACTTTTTTGTGCCAAGATTTCTCGGCCAGGCTCTAAGTTAAAATCAATAATTCCTCCTGGAAAGGTGGAAGAAAAAACAATTTCAGCGCCTGGTCTAACAGAAGAATAGGTTACCATAAACAGAGATTCTCCTGAAAACATTCTTCCAAGTCCCTTTAAAAGGCCTCCCTTTACATTCGTTTCCATATTAATCCCATTTTCCATCCAAGCCATTCCACCTGATTGGGTAAATACACTTTCACCACTATTGAGCTTAATAGATACTGCAGGTAAATCATTTCCAAAAATAGTATATTCCATTTTTCTCCTCCACTTACTTTATTGGGTATGTACTCTCTTTCCCCTTATTTCCTTTTATTATAGCTTATCTTCCCTTTTGATTCAATATAATATTCTGACTTTTCTACTATTTGTAAGTAATCCCTTAAATTTACCTTAGAGTATATTATTCTACTCTATACGATTTTTATTTTTTAAAATACCCAAAATCAATTTACCTTTGTTGACATTTTATATATAATCAAAATATAAATTAAAATACAATTATTAAGTAAATTCTAAAAAGTATATTCAATAGAATTTTATAGAAAAGGGGTAAATTATGAGTCATAGCACTTCCTCATCTAAGTCACTAAAAAATGACACTTTGGATAAAACCTTAGTTGTTCATCAAAAGTTCTCCTCTCTCCATACTAAAATTTTTCTAGTTTTAGGAGTTATCCTTTATTTATCAACCTTTTCACTTCAAACCTTCTTAACTTATGTGGTCTTTCACGATATAAAAACTCTCCGTTATTATATCCTTTGTGGCTTAATTGCCCAGCTTCACGTCATGCTTAGTGTCTTCTTTGTTCTATTTGCAAAGAAAACGGGCTATATTACTGCTATTTCTTTAACGCTCCTAGCAAGTCTGTTTATCTCTCGCTCTCTTTTACAAGGTAATTTAGCGGCTGCTCCTGGTGTTACTTCTTATTTGGGTACATTTATCACTAGCACCATAATCTATTCTCTTTTTAAGAAAATTAATAGTAACTTATCCGAGCTCACGGAGCAACGTAATGAGCTTTTGACCCTCTATAAAAAGGTATCTGCCTCTGAAGATACCTTAAATAGACAAAACCAAAAACTAGCTCTCTATAATAGAATCCTTTCTGAAAAGGAAAATGCTCTACATACCTTAGCCTACTATGATCATCTAACTGGACTTCCTAATCGCCAACTTCTTATTGATACCTTAGAATACTTGTTGCAGGAACGAGAAGAATCGGGTAAAGAATTATCCGTCGTTTTTATTGATCTTAATAATTTCAAAAAAATCAATGACTCCATGGGTCATCCTGTTGGTGACTCTCTCTTAAAGGAGATTGCCCAGCGGTGGTCACCTATTATTCATCGTAAGGACATACTAGGCCGACTAGGGGGAGATGAATTCGCCCTTTTTATTACTGAGGACTTAACCCTTACAGAAATCGAACTTTATGTAGAAACTCTTTATCATGAGCTCTCTCTCCCCTTTTATTATAACAATAAGGAACTTTATCTTTCTGCTAGCTTTGGTATATCTCAATACCCCCGAGATGGGAAAGATGTCTATAACTTATTAAAATGTGCAGATATGGCCATGTACAAGGCCAAAAGAACAACGAAGAGTGGTATTGAATTTTTTACGGCAGATATTCAAGCTACTGCCCTCAAACGACTGGAGGTTGAAAGTCTTCTTAGAAATGTCCTAAAAAATGACGAACTTTACTTGGAATATCAACCTCAATTCTCTTTAACCACCCAGAAGCTCCGTGGTTTTGAGGCGCTGGTACGTTGGCAATCTCCTTTATTAGGTGGTATAAGTCCTCTTCAATTTATTTCTGTTGCAGAGGAGACAGGTGATATTATCTCCATTGGTAAATGGGTCCTTAAAACGGCTTGTACCCATTACCTTCGTATGGAGAAGCACTTTGAGGATAAACCTATTTTATCCGTTAACTTTTCTGTCATTCAACTAAATGATCCTTTTTTTGTAGCTATGATTAAAGATATCCTAAATACAACAGGCTTTGACCCCCATTATTTAGAATTAGAGGTTACTGAATCCATCTTTATTTCCTCTACAGACTATGCCAAAAATATACTTGCTGAACTAAGTGCCCTAGGTATTCGTATTGCCATTGATGACTTTGGCACTGGCTATTCTTCCTTAGGTTACCTTCATGAACTCCCTATTGATACACTGAAAATCGACAAATCCTTTATCGACCATGTTTCTGAAGACTCCAATACCTCTAAAATGGTGGATGCCATCATTAAACTATCCCATACTTTAGGCCTTCAAGTCATTGCTGAGGGCGTAGAAGATGAAGCTCAGCTCACCTTCCTTCAGCAATGTGAATGTGATGTTATCCAAGGCTATATCTGGGGCAAACCTTGTCCTATTGATAGGCTCATAAAATATGCGCCTCAATGCCACGCCCCACAGAAATGACAGAATAATCCTTTAAATAATTAAATTAAGAAAAAACAAACTACATTGATATTTGCTGTTCACAAGTATAAATGTTCTTCTAAACTTAACTTAATAACATTACCTCCTAAGTAGACAAGGTAACTAACTAAAATCTACTTAGGAGGTATGATGAGGCTATATTTTCTTAAGTGTTAACCCTTTTATTTTGTAATAAGCTTAGAGTAATTCATAAAGAAGACTGCTACCTGTGCCCGTGTAGCACCATCTTTGGGGGCGAGCTTAGCATCTCCCACGCCGGAGATAATGCCTTTCTCTATAGCCCATGCCACGGCTTCTTTTGCATAATCTGCTATGTAGGCTGAATCACTAAATTGTGATAAGTCACTGTTTTGGGCTTTAGGAGCACCTAGGTAATCAAGTACGAGCGTCCTTAAATACCTCTTTGCCGGATAAATCTTCACCATTCAGGCGTCCTAATACTGTCCATAGCATTTCACGGGTCATGATTGCATCAGGAGAGAAGGTGGTTGCATCCGTACCTGCAAAGAGCCCCTTCGCATTAACAAATTTCGCAGCTTCATAATACCAGTTTGTCTCTGAGACTTATTTTAGTAACTCATCTAACCTTATGAGCACTATCATAAGCTCTGCCCTTGTAAGGGATTTAGTGGGTGCCATATGCGTACGATCCACACCACTTATAAGACCTGCTCTCATGCAGTAGTCTATAGCCTCTTTATAAGGTGAGTTTGCTGTATCTTCAAAGACTATACTTTCTTTAATTGGCTCTAATTTTCCATCAGTTTATACAACACATGTTTATTAAGGTGTAAACATAGGGTATAATATATTTAAGTAATACAATCGCAAGGAGAAACAAGTGAATAAATCAATTAAAGAACTTAACTTAGAAGATAACTTCCTTTTTGCCAAGGTAATGACAGACCAGGAAGTATGTAAAAGGGTATTGGAGAAAATACTAGCTATAAAAATAGATAGGGTAGTAATACCTCAGGAGCAAAAAGTAATCGATTTACTTTTAGAAAGCAAAGGCATTCGTTTAGACATTTATGTTC
>JAEYNQ010000194.1 GCA_023412455.1 Bacillota bacterium | reverse complement strand
GTTTTTACTTTTTACATAGTTTAAGGTTTGGTCAATGTATTCCATACGCTTAAGTAGATCTTGACCTACTTGCTCTCCTATAAAGAGTAGATAGTAATCACTATTTTCCAGTTGCTCCTTCACCCAGTTCTCCTCTTTATCATCTAAAGCATATACGGTGTCCATGCCCACAGGTAAGCAGCCTTTTTCTATAAACCCTCTGATTAGTTTTCTCTGTTCCCCATTCCAAGAAAAATTAAGTGTGTCTACAAAGACTTGATATACTTTTTTCATATCTTCCCACCTTTTTATCTACTCTATCTTTTTTCTACACAATTATTTAAAATTATTATATCATATATTATTTTCTTTGTATTATATTAACTTTATTTAATTCAAACTTTTAATCTAAACTCAAAACAAAAGACCTTTTTAGTTAAAACTAGAAGCTTTACAGCTCACTATTTTTCCTAAAAAGGCCTTTTAACTTAGCGATTAAGTAATTCTTTTACCTCATTAATCCTATTGCTTGTCCCACATCCTGTTAAAGCCACTGCTAATGCTGCTAAACTGACCAAAGTTAATATCGCGAATAACAATAATCACTGTCTTTCCCAATTCTCGCGTAAGCTTCTGTAGAATTCTCATATAAATAACGGGGCAAACCCCTCAGGAATATCGTAATCCTCTTCATTAGCAATTATTTTATCCAGTTCCTTCATTAATGCCCTTGTTAGCTTTAACAGGGCCATTCTTTCTTTGTCTTCCTTTTCTATACTTAAATCATTTACCTTTTGGGAGTTGGCCATTTCTTTGGTCTGCTCCCCTCTCTCCTTAGCTAATTCCATTCTCTAAAGCCTCCTGTCTTTATTTTGCTTTAACCCCTACCAATTTGATGCTTTTTAAATATTTCATAGCTGACCGTTAAAAGAAGGCCTGCGGCTAGGAGATAGAATATACCCACATATTCATAAGCTAAGTAACCATTATTCCCCCAAGCTATTAGCGTATCTCCTAGAGCAGATGATGTACGCATTATATTCGTTGGTAAGGTATTAAATAGGCGATAAAGTATTCTATATGTTGGGGGTACCTTTCCAAATAAGGGCGCAAATAAAAAGATAAACATCATAATCATGGTTGAACTGGGTTTTTCTAAGCTAACAGATAAAAACAGTGTAAGGATACCAATAATGAGTGTACTTTCCACACTTATCCCCATCATCACCCTTATAAGCTCCATGCAGTTCCATTCTTTTAAAAGAAATGGCACTATAAGTTGAGCGGGAAGCTCTGCCCCTTCAAATCCAAAGATTAAGCCTAATTCCACAAAGTGTATAGTGTTTGTAAAGAGAGATAAAATCAACGTAAAACCAATTCCTGTCAAAAATTTAGCTAGAATAATCCTATTTCTTCCATAGCGGCTTGTGCAAATTAAAGCATCCACATGTGTCATATATTCTCCACTAAATAGGCTTGCTAAACAAATAGTAATCACAAACTGAGTAAATAAGGTTATTAAATGAGTTGTAGAAAGAAAGTAGTCATAAGCTCCACTCCAACCATAAGTTAATGGACGCGTAAGCTCTTTCTCCCATTTTTGTACTATCGCTTTTTCATCTGTTGTAAGTCCTTCATTATAATATTCTTCTATGTAAGCCTTTCTAAGTTGTTGGAACTGGGAGGTATCCATGTCCCCAATATAAATTCCCATCCTCGCAAAATACATATTTAGTGTATTATAAGGAGCTACATACTTTATATAGTTTTTATAGGTCTCTGGTGTTATTTCCTGTTTTGATAAATCATATGTCGTTATGGCCTTTTTAGCTTGATCTAAAAAAGCTTGATCTATTGTCTCTCCTTGTATCTTCTTAACTTGCTCTTTAGTGGCTAATTCATTTTCATACTGTGTCCCAATATATTCTCCTTGCACGTAGACCTTTCCTATTAGAGTAAGAATCTCCAAAAAAGGTACAAGAAGAATAAGAATAACTACAGAAATAACCGTTAACTTCTTCCCCCAAAGCTTTTTCCATTCATAACTCACTAAGTTAAATAAGCTACTCAATTATTGCGCCTCCTCTTCTGCAAAATAATAAAGATATAAGTCCTCTAACGTAGCCTCAGATAAACGGGCCTCTTCTACTGGCTTTTCATCAGAAATAATACGTAAAAAGGTTTCCCCCTGCTCTTCTCTTAAATTAACGACACTTTTTTCAGCCATAAGCTGCTTGGCCTTTGCAGGGGCTATTTTACATTCCCATACTTTATTTTCAATGTTTTTTATAATCTCCTGTGGTTTCCCCTGATGTATCAGCTTTCCATCCTTCATCATTAAAACCTGATCTGCAATATATTCAATATCTGATACAATATGAGTAGACAGTAATACGATGTGTTGACTTCCTAGATGAGCTATTAAATTACGAAACTTTACCCGTTCCTTAGGGTCTAGACCTGCTGTGGGCTCATCTAAAATGATAACTGATGGCTCATTGATAAGGGCTTGCGCAATACCTAAACGTTGCTTCATACCTCCTGAAAAGGTCCCTATTTTTTTATTAGCTTCCTTATCCAAACTCACTAATTCTAATAGTTCTGCCGTCTTTAGCTTAGCCCTGCTTCTTTTAATCCCTTTAAGGGCAGCTAAATACATCATAAAATCTTTTGCTTTAAATTCAGGATAATAGCCAAAGTCCTGTGGCAGATAACCTAATTGGTCGCGGTAAGCTTCCTCCTGAACCTTTATACCATCTAATTCAATACTTCCTCGATCAGGTCTTAAAATCCCACAAATCATACGCATAAGGGTTGTTTTACCCGCACCATTTGCTCCTAACAAACCATAAACACCTGTCTGAAGCTGAATGGACATATCCTCTACGGCAATCTTATTTTTATATTGCTTGGTTACACGGTCTAATTTAAGCTGCATAACTTCTCCTCCATTTTTCTTCCCAGCCTTTTGACTTCATAAATGGCAAAACCTATCAAGCTACAAAAAAGCAGTACCCAATACACACTATATTTGATAGCATACAAATCCCATAAGCCACTCAGCAGAATATAGCTTGCCGATACCATTAAGGCTATAGCCATACAATAAAATAGGGTATTCCTCATTTTTAGATAATAAGAAATTTCTAGGGTAGCTATACTTGTCATGAGATAAGGAACCAACAAGTAAATAGCCGTTAATAATAAAGTGTGCCTGCTAGTGTGACTTACCAAAGGAAGACTTATGATAATAAGTGCTAAGTCTTCTATCCCTAAAAAAGTCATGCGTGCTAATAAAACTTCCTTCAAGTTATATTTAGTACTCCTTTCCAGTTCATCCATGCCATAGGTATAAGAACGACTAACTTCCGCACTCATAAGTAGGGCTAATAAAGGCATAACAGCAGATACGCACCATAATAATGCTGGATTTCTGCCCATATTCCCCCCTGTTTGTTCTAGCTGATAACCACATACAAGGGCCCCCACCATTAAAAGGAAGGATATAATCCATGTTCGCTTTCTAACGTAACCCAGCTGAGTTAAATAAAATTGTCTTCTAGTGGTTCTTGGTCTCAAACGAATTAAAAAGTTCTCTCTCTCTCTTGGCTCAGGTGCAATAAAAGCCTTTCTCAATTCTTTCTTTAATAAACTCTTTTTCACCTTTATCTCCTCCTTCCTTAATCCTGTAAATACTTCTTTAAGAGTTTTAAGGCTTGTTGTTCCTTGCGATAAAATGCAAAACGGGAAATTCCTAACACCTCAGCTGCCATTCCTACTGATAATTCATTGACATAATGTAGCAAAATGACTTCTTGCAGCTCCTTGCTAAGCTTCTCAACAGCTTCTTCAATAGCTAAACGCTCCGTAACTTGTGCCATCTGCTTGCCTTCATCTGCTATTTGATCTACTTGTTCTTCATCCATCTCCCATTCTTCTTTACTCTTTATACGATAATAATCAATACACAAATGACGGGCAATTGTATATAAATAAGCCAGTTGTTTCCCTGTATCTAAATAGGAGGTTTGTTTAAAATAGCGCAAAAAGGTTTCTTGTGTCACATCCTCAGCTTGCATACCACTATGTAAATGAAAATAGCAATATCTATAGATCTTATTGTAGTACTCTTTAATCTCTGCCATACAAATCTCCTTTCATTATGACTAACGCACCCTCTCCTAAAGATGTGCGAATAAATTCTAAAAAAATCACCTCTATTTAGAAATATTATTATGGTGTAATATTTTCTATGTAATAGGTGAATTTGTATTTTTATTGACAGTTTATTTTATTTTTTACAGCTTGTCAAAAACGTCCTTCCCCCTTTATAAGACGTAATGGATTTGTTATGGAAACTGCTGTTACCCTTTGCTCTGTTTCTTAGCAGTCAGAATTTGTAAGTTTTTAAGTGTCTTTCCCTATACCAAAGCCCATTATTCGTGTATAATGAACTATACTTAAAAAATAAA
>JAEYNQ010000146.1 GCA_023412455.1 Bacillota bacterium | reverse complement strand
GCTTTGCCTGCTCTTAAAATAACCTAAGCTTGCTAGCAAAATGATTAGGCACAAAAAGGTAGGGGGTTCTGCCATATTAATAAGCCCTTGCTCTTGAAGTATCTTTTTACCTGATAAATAATCTTCTTGGCGTTTTAAAAGTTCTTCCTCTTGTTCCTTTGTCTCGACTACAATAAAGGCTGTTTGAGGCGTTAAAAGCCTTGTAGCAAAGCTTCCTTTAACAACTTCCACTAGCTCCTCCTGGCTTAAAGTATCTGACTGGCTCATGGCTTCAAGTAAACATCCGTCCTTATAACTATTACTGGTAGATTTAAAAACAGTTAGTGGGCTTGTATAAATAAATTGCTTGCTCTCAGTATTCAATATCCTTTTCCCTTCATAATCTCTCACATCTGCTACTAAAGGGAGCTCCGTAGTTCCTGTATAGGGCCTAGCACCTTTATATAATGGATAGGGCTTTAAGCTTAAGCCACCATTCAGTTCATAGTAATACCCACTTTCAGGGTACTTTTGACCCAAGTCTCCTAGTTGATACGGCTCTAGAGCTTGTGAAAAATTGGAGGTTACAGCCATAATGATTGGGTAATAACCCTCTTTTTCCTCTCTTAAAATCTCCTGAAGTGCCCCATTAAAGTTATAGCCCCCATCTCCTAAAGGTGCCTTTCCCACATTCTCTATTCCCTTACTTAATATGCCTTCTTCAACCACCCATACTTCTGTATCCTTTAGTTGGTGCTTTTCGATATAGTTTTCTGCTCTCTCGGCTAAGCCTTCTCTATATGTCTCCTTTGAACCATCTATTAGAAAGTAATAACGAGGCATTAAACTCTTTGCTTTAGGCAAGGTCTTGATATAATCACCTGTTAAAATGGTAACCTCTTCTGTTTTTATAACACTATAATCCTTTTGAAGGGGTTCTGAAGTTCCTTTAAGGTTAAGCTCATAATCCCCTATCCCAAGAGTTGCCATTCCTGTATGAATTACCTCAAAGCCTGTCTTCCGTATCTCTTTACTGTTAAAAGGAAATACTCTTAGCTCTAATGTCTCATCATTCAAATATTTTAGCAGACCAGGATCAAGACTTTTTCTAACTATGGACTGATAGACATCCGTAGCAGCCCTTTCATCTGTCAATATGCCTTTCTTTTTCTCTTTTCCTACTACCAAATAATAATCACTAATATAGGCATTATCTGGTAAGGTAATGGCTGTTACATATTCCAGCTTATCCTTCATAGTAGGATTTTCGAGAGTCAAATCCACCCATGAGCGATAAATATCCTGTTTTTTATCATAAGTAGTGGAAACACTTACATCTGAAAGCTTAACTTGTACTTCTTCTACTGGTAGTAGGTCCTCTACCTCATTGATTTGTGGTTTTCTCTCTCCTAAAAAAAGGACCCTCATCTTATTAAAAGTCATTTCATCTATAGCCTGTCCTTCGGTAAGTCCCTGAAGATAAAGATAGGATAAAATAGGTGTATTTCTGCCATCTATAATGTTATTGTCCCTGGCTACACCTATACTTTTTTCTAGGCGATCTATGGTTTTTCCAAGCCGCTGTTTATCAACTGTTTCTTCTATTTCTTTTCCTTCTATATACCTAATAGCTTTACCTAAATTATGACGGTCTAAGCTTATTTCTCCTAAAAAAAGTAGGGGGAGTGTTAATACGCCTAGCATTAAAAGGCCTAGACAGGCTTTATACCCTACTCGCCATAAAGCTTTTACTTCCCTTACGAGGTAACATCCCTCCCAAACAGCGGCCAGTGTAGGGATGAAAATCAGTAACCCTAGACCAAAATAAATAGCCCCTATTATTCCAATAGGCATCAAGGGAATAAAAACCACAAAGAAATATAAAATAAAAGTAGCTCCTACTGTTCTTATATAAAATAATATTCTTCTTAAAAATAGGGACTCTGGTGGTCTAACCATAAAAGCTAATCCATTAACAAGGGGCATCACCCAAAAGATCGCTTCACTAAAATTAGCTATTAAGCCTGCCCCCTCCCCGAATAGATGAAAGGAATTGATAGCTAAACCAATATAAGGAAGTACAATAAGAATAACAAAAGTACATACTTCGTAATAGATCATTACCTTTCTATCCTCTAAGGTCCTAGGGAAAAAGCAAATACCCTTATCCCTTTTTAAGATAACTATAATCTGCAATCCTATTAAAATAAAACTATACAGACCTGCAGTTAGCAGAATAGTCACTAATAGCTCACTATTTGTTTGACTTAAAAGGTTAACTCCCAAATACATAATGATGGGTATCCCTACCTCTGCTATAATATACTCATTTAGTTGCCTAGCCTTCTTTATTCCATATGAGAATGCCACAATACTTATTAAATTTATGAGGATTATGACACCCAAATTTATAGAAAGAAAAATAAAAATTATCTTCTCCTCACCCCAAGATAGGGGGTCATAGGATAGGCTCCATACTAGGCCCACACCTATTACTAAGCTGATTCCCATTAGGACGATAAGTTCTTTTTTACTTAACTCCTCCTCTTTATATCTACTATATCCCCATATTTCTATTCCTCCTGCAAGGGTGAGAAGTGTGCCTCCTACTCCCATGATTAGAAGTCTCTCTTCTACCTCCTTCCTCCCCATAAGCCAATAAAGGCCTAATAGAAAAAGAGGTATAGCTATACCTGAACAAACCATTATCGGTTTAAATAAGCGTTTCATTCCGCTCCCCCTTTACCAAATACCTCATACCTATACTATTTATAGCAATAAGTCCTCCTAAATAAAGCAAAATCCCTATGGTCCCATGAAGCATACCAAATAAATGGCTGGTAACAAAGGGTACAGAGGCTAAAATACGTATACTTCCTATCATATAGCCTAACCCTATAGCTGCTGCACATGCTAGTCCAAGCCATCTGATGCGATTTGTAACATAGGCTCCCAACCTAAAAAACAAGAGAACAAATGCCATAGCCATAAAGGTATTTCCCAGGCATTCTTTAGTAATAGCAAAGGTTCCTGTACTACATATGTACCCATAATGCTGCTCATAGTTAAACTCTATATTGTAAAAAAGCTTACATAGGCCTACGTAAGGTTGGAGCAAAGCTTTGACTCTTTCTTCATTTAAAAGATAATCCCCTTTTAATAAAAGCATAGAAACTATTACCCCTAATGCTCCTAATCCCCTTCTTTTATACTGCCTATTCAGCATATAGCCTTCCCTCTTTTCCTTTTCACTTATGCAAAGCTTTTACTTCGTCTCATGCTATGTGATTCATTGGTTTTTAACATTAGTTTACTATATTTTTTTGAATATTGCCATTTCATTTTCTAAGGTATTTGTTATAAGGCGACTTTTCTCCATATGTTCCATGATATTTTGCATATCTACTACTAGAGCTTGTGAGCTTTGTGCCGAACTATTAATCCCCTCTACACCCTCTTCAATAGAATGGGTTATGGTTCTAACAAGCCTTGAGCTTGATTAGCGTTGCATTCCACATACCACTTATACACGCTATAATGGTACCATTTTTCAAGCCTTCTCGAAGCTCCTCATCATTGGCACTTAAGAAACCTGGATGTTTGGTTATATTTAATAAGGACTAAACAACAGCTGTCCCTTTAATAGGCGTATCTGTGGCATTCCTATTACATGGATTAGTAATCTCATCATCATTTATAGATAATGTGAGACCTGTATTGCCAAAAAAGGAATAAAGATACCAGCCTGAAGATAAGTCCATGACTACTTTTTTATTCTTTTGTGCTGCAACATCTAATAAGCTGTCCAAAGTCTTTATATCCTTATGGGAAAAATAGCTCTTATCATAGAACATAAAGTAACCATTGTTCGCCGTTAAAGGATAGGCATATAATGTGTCATTAATAGAAGCTGCTTCTATGGCGCTTTCCATATTCATAGCTTTAATCTCATTTGCATTCTGAACAGGCTGAAGCACCCCTGATACTGCTAGCTGCCTCAGTTGGTTATTTACAAAGGTAAAAACATGGGCACTTTGTATAATAACATTATTTGCGTAAACTCCATTTATCTTCTATAGCACAAGAAAAACAAATATCTTGATTATAAAAAAATATATTAAATATAAAATTTATGACATTTTTTGTCGATATATAAATAGTTATAATCTTATAGATAGACCCTATTAAAAGTAGATTCATACACCAAACAAATGAACCATAGTATGCATGCCAATACTTAAATGCGTTTATCTATCTATAGAACTCATCTCATAAACTAGCATAGGAGGTACTACATGAAAACTAGAAGTAGTAAGAAGGGAAGTTTGTTTCTAAAAATAGCTCTATTTAATATGGTGATATTATCCATATCCCTAATAGCCCTAAGCTTTAGTGCTTACAAAAACTCAAGTCATACATTAGAAGAAAATGTGCAAGAAATGAGCCTAGAAACTCTTAAACAGGTAGATAAAGGCTTCCAAGAATACTTAAATGCCGTCATTAAACAGTTACAAATCTTTAGTGAAAAATCTTATATCCATGATTTATCTCCATTGGCGTCTGATTATCATGAAAAAGTGACACAACTACAAGATGATTTAAATATTGTAGGTAAGGTATTTACAAATGTAGAAAAAGCTTATTTTGCAGGCGAAGATGGTACAGCTATCTTTGTGGATCAATTATTATCTGATCAAGACGTTAACTACAAAACGAGGGATTGGTATGTGGATGCAAAGGCTCGTAAAAACGAAGCCATTTATAGTTCCCCCTACACAGATACCCTAACAGGAAGTCTAGTATTTACAGTATCCTATGGCGTTTATGATGAAAAGGGGCAGTTTAAAGGGGTACTAGGTATGGATATTACGCTCAACGAGCTACAAGCTTATTTGCAAAATATCCAATTACTAAAGAACGGTTATGTTATTCTGACGGATGCGAGTGGTGAAGTTATTATAGACCACCCTAATAATAAAATGTCCGTAGAAAACATTAATGTATTGGACTATTGGAAAGGCCTAGGCACTCTTGATGAGGGCACTTATCACTGGAATAGTGATTACGGTACTGTTTATGTTTCCGAGGTATTAAATAATGCGACAGGCTGGAAATTACTTGGCTTTATTGAAGAAGATGAAATTAGTAGCAAGCTTAATAATATGAAAGCTGTCATTCTAGTAGCAGCTATTATATTTCTTATCTTCGGCAACATTATGTCACTACTCCTTGCTAAAAACATTACAAAACAAATCAAAAAACTAAGCGATATCGTTAGAAAACTAGCCAATAGAAATCTACAAGAACGGGTACATATAACATCAAATGATGAATTAGAGGAACTAGGGCATCATATTAATGATACATTAGATAGCCTCTCAGAATTGCTTAAAAGGGTCGAAGAAACAGCCTCAACTATTTACCATTCCTCTACTGAGATTGTCTCTATGTCTGAAGAAACAACTCAATCTGTTTCAGAAGTTACTATTGCTATTAATAATGTATCAGATGGAACCACAAAACAAGCTACTGCTGTAGAAAATGTAACAGCTACCGTTTCTGGTTTATCCGATCGAATCGAGGAGGTTGCAAAATCTACACGCGACATTTTAGCCCTATCTCATCAAACAGAGGCGTTAAGTGATAAAGGGGTTCATACCTTAGGTGAACTTGTAAATACTGCTTTAATCACCCGACAGAATGCCCAAGAATCAAGTGCT
Source organism: Bacillota bacterium (assembly GCA_023412455.1). Classification (GTDB taxonomy): domain Bacteria; phylum Bacillota; class Clostridia; order Lachnospirales; family Cellulosilyticaceae; genus Sporanaerobium. Next base: position 5,495 of record JAEYNQ010000146.1, on the reverse strand, counting down.
AGTGTGAAAGAAATGAATAATGCCATTGCCAACATTAACTATATCTCCGATGCTATTGCTAATATCACTGATCAAACTAATTTATTAGCCCTTAATGCCTCTATCGAAGCTGCTAGAGCAGGAGAAGCAGGTCGAGGTTTTGCCGTTGTAGCAGAGGAAATCCGAAAGTTAGCCGAGGAATCCAGAAAATCTACAGATGAAATCAAGCATAGAATAGAGGATATCACTCAAAAATCAGAAAGAGTTTCGCAGGTAATGGACGAAACCGTTCACAAATTATCAGAACAAGATGCCTCTATTGATAATACCAAACAAATCTTTAATAACATCACGGATGGCATCCATACCTTAATGGCCTCTATTCAAACTATTAGCCAATTAACAATAGGTATGACTAATGATAAAAATCAGGTCTATACTGAAATGCAGCAAATCTTCAATGTCTCTCAAGATGTTGCTGCTGCTTCACAGGAAGTAGCCGCTTCTGCAGAAGAGGTAACAGCAACAATGGATGACCTTACCCGATATACAGATAACTTAAATGGCATTGTGGAACAATTAAAAGATGAATTAAGTTTATTTGAACTCTAAGATGAGCACCCTACTGAATACGCCAAGGAATACTCCCCCTGCACCCCTTATATGCTAGGAAAGCAGAACTTTCCTGGGAAATACAACTTCTTTATTTCATCATAGCTTGTGAAAGCTTGATTACATGAATGTTTCCTACAAGATAAAAAAGATGACCTCTCTACTATTAGAAGTCATCTTTTTTTATTAACCTTCAAATTCCTATCTAATGCTTGATCGTTTTTACAAAATCCCCTAATTCTTCTCCTTTAAGGGCTCTTTCTAGCAGTTCGGGTAAGCGTTCTGGTGTACAGGCAAAGCAAGGAATCCCATAGCTTGCTAATTTTGCAGCTACAGTTTTATCATAATAGGGGGAGCCATCATCACTGATTGCTAAAAGACAAATGACAGTCACTCCACTTTCCTTTAAAAATTGAAGCTTATTAAGCATGCCTCCTCTATTACCATATTCATCTAGATCTGAAATCAAAAACATTAAGGTTTGCTTGGGGTTTTCAACAAATTGTTCACAATAACATAAAGACTTATGAATGTCTGTACCCCCACCTAGTTGTATGCCATAGAGCATATCTACTGGATCATCATAAAGTTCCGTTAGGTCAACTATACTGGTATCAAAGGCTACAACTCGTGTCTTAAAAGCTGCCATCTTTGCTAAAATGCACCCCATAATGGTGGAATAGATAATAGATTGCCCCATAGAACCACTTTGGTCAATATCTAGAATGATATGCCATTTGTTTGTCTTTGACTGTTGCTCATAAAAATAAATGCGTTCTGGGATAATGGTCTCCAGTTGGGTATTAAAGTTCTTTAAATTTCTGCGAATGGTATAATGAAAGTCTATACTGGCTGCATTTCCTCTAGGACTATGATTTTTCTTATTTAGAGCTGCGGTTATAGCTTTTTGAAGTTCTCCTGACATACGCTTATTAATATCCTCAACGATACTTTCAATGTAACTCCTAACAGCCTCCCTTGAACGCTCTGGGACTTGATTCTTTAGTGTTAATAGTGTACATGCCATGCTAATATCTGGTGCCATGTCCTTTAGTACTTCTGGCTCGTAGAGTAACTCTTTCATGCCTTTTCGTTCGATGGCATCACTTTGAACAATTTGCACAATTTCTTGACTAAAGAGCTTCCTGACATCTCCTAACCATTTAGAAATTTTTGGGGCTGAGTAGCCATTACCTGCACCGCCTGCACCACTTCCATTCTTTTCCAGTTCGTGATTGCTCTTATCATAGATCACATCCAATGCTTGGGCCATCAGTAGCTCTTCTTCACTAAGGGAAGGGGCTAGGCCTGTAGTAGCACGAAAGCTTTTTTCACTTTCCTTCCCTAGCAGCAATCGCCACCTATTGATATTCTCCGTTTTATCCATTTTTGGGCTTCTCCTTCCTTATGGATTACCTTAAAAATCAAAGTCAAAATCCTGCAAATCCTCTACTAGCTTTTCTTCTTCCTCAGTCAGCTGGCCATTTAAAATTTCGCTTATATCCTCTTGGTCTAAGCCCCAAATATTGGCTAGATTTTCCGCAATCATATGCTTTTCATTGGCTGGAAAGCTACTAAAGGTTCTATGTAAAAAAACAATAGCCGGCTTTAATTCCTCCCCATCAAGGGACATAATATACTCATCTAGCTTCTCCCAAATGGTGGTACTTCCTAAAATCACATAGCGATTACGGCTTACCAGTCCTTCAAACCACCCTGCGCCAATATCAGCAGGGATACCTGGTAGCAGCCTCCTACTCATTTCCTTTACCAGCATTTCTCGGTCCATTAGTTGGCGTTCCAGTAGGATAGAGCAGGCCATGCCTGATAATATGGCATTGCAATCATCTCTATTTGATAGATTTTTAAGCTCCTTGATATAGACTAAACCATCTACTATTTCTTCATGATAAGCTGCCATCTTATCCATTTTCAAGATAGCTTCACCCATAATCTTGGCGGCCTCCCTATTGCAATTTGCAGCACTTCCCATGAGTAAAGAGGCTCTTAAGAAGAGCTCTGTTAAAAGTGGCTTTAAGCTTTCTGTATCAATGCGTCTAATACTTCCAAAACGCAAAATATTAGAAAGATTAAAGGCTGCATCTATGAGTTCATCAAAGGCTTCTGAAGCTACGCCTAAGTCTTGAATAATCCTCATGGCATACTGTGCCATTTCACTCATACCACACTTATAAGCCATCTCAATAATGGCTGTAGCTTCTTGAATCTTTGTGCAGGCATCTAATTTTTCCTTTAATACATAAGCTGCTGCCATTTGGACCGTATCACCATATAGAGCAGATTCCACCAGTTCAATCTCTGTTTCTGGCTGCCAACATAAGGTCCATTCTTCCTTCCAATTGGCCCCCTCTTGGGTTGTTCCCTTGGATTTTGCAAAGGATATGCCCATTACTTGTAATTGATGTAGGAAATAAGAGCGGTATAAATCTAAATAAGCCGCTTTTTCTGTTTTAACCTTACGATTTTCCCTTAAGTCTAGGGTGATATCTTCTGCTACAACACTTTTATACTTTTCAAGCTTCAAATCTTTTAACATAAAGTTAAAGTTCTTCTGTATAGATGTTTTGCTCATGCCATCTGGCAACTTACCAATCTTTGTTCCAATCTCAACCTGAGCAATGGCCTGCGCTACTTTACTAAAGTCTCCTTCTCCTAGACATGTTTTTGCTCCATCTCTTAAGTCTTGAAGCGTAGGCTGACTGCCTCCATGGATTTTAGCTAGGCCCTTAGCCAATCTCACCGCTTCTATAACCTCTGCTGAGGATTTGATATGCCCACCTTTTCTCATGGCGTCTACAACAGCTGTCATATAATACTCGGGGAGCTTTTCTAAGCACCCCTCCTTCATATATTGCCACATCATTTCAAAATAATAAGGGGACTTATTCCCTGCCCCATATCCACTGCGACTGGATAAACGATAGTAGGAATAGGGCATTAGAGTCAGATTGCTCTTAGTATGTGGTAATTTTTTAATTTCTTCTTCCGTTAAAGGAAGACTTTCTGTATTTCTCAAATTACTGGTATGATAAGCTCCCGTTACAACAACCATCTTGCTAGAGTCATAGCCTTCACCAAGGGCTTTTTGAATCTGATATTTCATAAACCCCTCCCTGAGAATATGTCTAGCTCCTTCATAGTCTGCCCTTTCAGTAAATTCTCTTAGGCCCTCTCCCATGCTCAACATGCCTAAGCGATAGGTATCTTGTCTTAGATTATGTTCAAAATTTCTCTCCCAAAAGGTATCATAATCGATATCCTCATAGGCCTTATACAGTGCCTCATAAATATCAAAGGGATCATCCTCTTTGTTCCTTGTATATAGCTTTTCTAACTTATGTATCTCCTGCTCTTCTTCCTCTTCTTCCTCTTCTTCCTCTTCTTCTAAAGCTGCGTATCTTCTTTGTTCCTCTAATACTTCCATTCCTAAAAACACATCTGTGGGAAGATCAATAAATCTAACTTCTTTATGATGGGCCTTTGCCCACTTGATGGCTTGATATTCGGGTGAATACTCAGCTAGTGGATATAAAATGGTATGTACAGGCATTTCTTCTGTATAAGCCAGTAGAGCTATAGGAGGCTTTACCTTTTGGTTTACGATATCACTTAGTTCCTCTTGGGCATTTGCAGGTCCTTCCACTAATACAATATCTGGATCAACCTCTTGTAAAAATTGAAGTAAATGCCATGCACCACTAGGAGATAGATGTCTGACTGGGAAAAAATACGGTTCCTTGCTCTCCACTATTCATTCAACTCCTTACAGGCATTATATAGCCCCCTCCATTCACTTCCTCTTTTCTTAAGAATATTATTTAAGTACTCCTTCCAGGCTACAACATCCTTTTCGTCATCCTTAATTACCGCACCTTGTAACGAAGAGGCCAGGTCATAATCTGTAATGTGTCCATTTCCAAAGCCTGCTGCCAGCGCCATAGAGTTGGCTAAAAGTGAAATAGCTTCTGCCGTAGAAAGTACCCCTGAAACACCTTTGATTTTTTGACTGCCATCTATGGTCACACCATTTCTTAATTCCCTAAAGATGGTCACAACCTTGCTTACCATTTCTTCACTAGGTACTGGAGCATCCAGCTGGAGGTTGTCAGCAAGCTGTGCTACACGTCTTGTGACAATATCCATTTCTGTTGCCACATTATTGGGTGTTGGCAGCACAACACTATTGAAACGTCTTTTGAGTGCGGCTGACATATCATTAACCCCCTTATCCCTTGTATTGGCGGTGGCAATCATTGAGAAACCTCTTGTAGCTGGCACTTCAATGCCTAACTCGGGTACTGCAATACGCTTCTCTGATAATAAAGAAATTAAGGCATCCTGTACTTCAGACGCACATCTTGAAATCTCTTCAATACGTGCAATGCCTCCAACCTCCATGGTTTCATAGACAGGACTTTTAATCAGTGCTTCCTTGCATGGCCCTTTTGAGAGCAAAATAGCATAGTTCCAAGAGTAACGAATCTGCTCTTCTGTAGTACCTGCCGTTCCCTGCACTACCTTGGTGGAATTGCCATAAATAGCTGCCGTTAAGTGCTCCGATAACCAGGATTTAGCTGTTCCTGGCTCACCTACTAATAAGAGTGCTCGGTCAGTTAATAATGTAGCAATACAGATCTCTACCAAACGCTTATTGCCTATGTATTTAGGGGTAATCTCTCTATCAGGTGTTTTTCCACCTATAATATAAGTGAGTACGGCTTGTGGTGACATTTGCCAGCCCACGGGCACTGAATGCTTATCATATCTAATGAGTGCTTCAATTTCTTCTTTATACAAAACCTCCGCTGGTTGTCTTAATATATCCTTATCCTTGCTTGGCATGACCTTCTCCTCCTCATTTTTTACAACTGTAAACTAACATC